>JAISNH010000036.1 GCA_031276335.1 Rickettsiales bacterium | reverse complement strand
TCCTCTGTCTTGGGCGGAATCTCGATTCGCAGCAGGGTGCGCGTGGCCGGATCCATGGTGGTTTCCTTCAGCTGGGACGGCATCATTTCGCCTAGTCCCTTGAAGCGGCTTATCTCGACTTTCCTGTTCTTGAATTGCTTCTCGATGATCTTGTCCTTCTCCTCCTCGTCCATGGCGTAGAAGTGGGTTTTCCCGTCCGTCACCTTGAACAGCGGGGGCAGGGCCAGGTACAGGTGCCCTCCCTCGATAAGCCCCGGCATCTGCTCGAAGAAGAATGTCATGAGGAGGGATGCGATGTGAGCGCCGTCGACGTCCGCGTCGGTCATGATTATTATTTTCTCGTACCTCAGCTTGTCCTCGGAATAATCGCCGCCCGCGCCCGCGCCGATGGCCTCGCCGATGTCCTGGATTTCCTTGTTCGCGCCCAGCTTCTCGTTCGAGCTGGATGCGACGTTTAGTATTTTTCCGCGCAGCGGCAGTATCGCCTGGGTAAGGCGGTTCCTGGCCTGCTTTGCCGATCCGCCGGCGGAATCGCCCTCGACGATGAATATCTCGGTGCCAGACCGGTCCTTTGCGGAGCAGTCGGCTAGCTTTCCCGGCAGGCGGAGCTTTTTCGTCGGCGACTTGCGCATGGTTTCCTTGAACTTCTTCAGCCTCAGCCGCGCGTCCGACTTTTCGACTATATAGTCGATGAGCCTGCCTGCCTGCGCCGGGTTCGAGGTCAGGAAATAGTCGAAGTAGCTTTTTATCGCGCCCTCGACCGGCTTCGCCGCCTCCGCGCTCGAAAACTTCTCCTTCGTCTGCCCTTGGAACTGCGGGTTCTTGTAGAACAGGGACAGGATTACCACCGCGTCGTCGAATATGTCCTCGCTCGCAGCAGTCGCGAATTTCTTGTTTCCGGTCATGTCTGCGAACGATTTCAGGCTTTTCGAGATCGCGGCCTTGAACCCCTGCTCGTGCGTGCCGCCCTCGGTGGTGGGTATAGTGTTGCAGTAGGAGTTTAGGAATCCGCCCTCGTTGCCCTCCTCGTTCGGGGTGTCTATCCATGTTATCGCGCATTCGACCTTTCCCATGTCGTCCGCCAGCTTGGATTCGGTGTAGAATATATCGTCTATGACCTGCGGCCTGTCCTTGATCGTTTCAAGGAGGAAGTCGGCGATTCCGTTCGGGAAGGAAAGGGCGGCCTCGGCGGGCACGTTGGCTTCCGCCGCGATCAGCGAGGGGTCGCATTTCCAGTTTATCTTCACGCCCTTGAACAGGAACGCCTTCGACCGTACCATGCGGTAAAGCTTCAGCGGCCTGAAGCTGTTGTTCTCGCCGAAAATCAGCGCGTCCGGCTTGAACGAGATCGAAGTTCCGGTTCCGCTGGCCCTGCCGGCCTCCTCCAGCTTCGAGGTCGGCTTCCCGCGGCTGTATGTCTGGCGGTACAGCTTTCCGCCGCGCTTTACCTCGACTGTCATTTTTTCGGAAAGGGCGTTCACGACGGAGGAGCCGACGCCGTGCAGCCCGCCCGAAGTCTGGTAGACCTTGTTCGAGAATTTTCCGCCGGAATGCAGCGTCGTCAATATGACCTCCAGCGCGGATTTGCCGGGATATTTCGGGTGCGTGTCCACCGGTATGCCGCGGCCGTTGTCGGTGACGGTGACCAGGTCGCCGGGCGAAAGCGTGACCCATATTTCGGTTGCAAACCCTGCGCCGACCTCGTCCATCGAGTTGTCGACTATCTCGGAGACCAGGTGGTGCAGAGCGGTCGAATCCACGCCGCCGATGTACATTCCGGGACGCATGCGGACCGGTTCCAGTCCCTCCAGGACCTGTATGTCCTTTGCCGAATATGAGTTTTTTTCCATAATTTTGCCTCAGGGGCAATATACTTTTTAAGTTTTGAAAAGGCAAGAGATTTAAGATTTGCAGGCGCCTAGCCCGCGGTTCGGCGCCGCGTTTGCCGCCCTTGCCGCCGGCGCCTACTTCTTCATCTTTGCCAGGGGGTGGTTCTGCTGGACGGCGCTTTTCAGCCTGCTGTTCATGATGTGGGTGTAGATCTGCGTGGTCGCGATGTCGGAATGCCCCAGCAGGCTTTGCACCGAGCGCAGGTCCGCGCCGTTCGCGAGCAGGTGGGATGCGAACGAATGCCGGAAGACGTGCGGCGAGACCCGCGCCGGGTCGATGCCGGCGAGCACGGCCGCCTCTTTCAGCTGCTTGAAGAACGCGCCGCGCGTCAGGTGCCCGCTCCTCCCGGTCGAGGGGAACAGGTATTTTGAATCTCCGTCCCTGCGCGCGTCCCTGTATTTTGCCAGCTTGCGGATCGCGATCTGGTTCAGCGGCACCATGCGCTCCTTGCCGCCCTTTCCCATGACGGACAGCATCCCGTCCTTTCCGATAGCCGTGTCCGGCAGCGACACCAGCTCGGTGACCCTTAGCCCGGTCGCGTACAGGAGCTCCAGCATGAAGTCGAGCCTTCGCCCCCGAGCAGAATCTTTTTTCCCCGCCGCGGCGATGATTTCCTCGACCTCGCGCGGGGTAAGGTATTTGGGAAGCGAGTGCCCGGTTTTGGGCGAGAATATCCCGCCAGCCGGATTTTCCGCGATCATCTTTTCCGATGCCGCGAACAGGAAGAATCCGGTAAGGACGGAAAGCCGCCGCGCCTGGGTTTTGGCTGAAATCCCGCTTTCGGCCAGATGCGACAGGTACTCCCTCATGTCGGCCTTTTCGGCGGACAGCGTATCGCGGCCGAGGAATTTTTCGAAATCCGTAAGATCCGCCATGTACGCGCGCCATGTGTTTTCGGATGCACCGCGCTCCGCCGTCATCATCTCCAGAAATTTCTTGACCGGTTCATTCATGGCAATTCCATATTTTAGCACATTTCCGGCCGGATTGGAATTTAATAATGGCGCTTGCGCTTCATATGGATTATAATGGAAGGCTATGTCGGATAAAAAGGCTACATACCGGAAATGCGAGCACCCCGGATGCGTGGACGAGGGGCTGTACCGCGCGCCCAAGACGCGCGATCTTTCGGATTACTGGTGGTTCTGCCTGAAGCACGCCGGCGAATACAACAAGTCGTGGAACTACTACGACGGCATGAGCACGGAGCAGATCGAGGCGGAAAACCGCCGCGACGAAACGTGGCGGACGCAGACGTTCAGGTTCGGCCTTTCCCTCGACCGGCTCGCCAGGAACGGCCGTCTGGAGGATCCGTTCGGCATATACGAGAAGTTCGTGAAGGGCGGTGCGCCCTCCGCCCGCCGGCGCGCTCCCGCAAAGCCGCTGTCCGGGAAGGAGAGGGCGGCGCTGTCCCTGTTTTCGATTCCCTATCCGTTCGCCATGGCCGGCCTCCGCGCGCGCTACAGGAAGCTGGTGAAGCTTCACCATCCAGATGTCAACGGCGGCTCGAAGGAGCACGAGGAAGCGTTCAAGGAAATCGTCGCCGCGTATTCCGTGCTGCTGAAGCTGGCGGAATGACGGGGCATATTCCTCTGGATTTCGCCGCCGGAATAATGTAATATGATGTAAGGTGCGGCCGGGCAAGGCGGTCTTTGGAATATGATGCCCCCGGCTTGCGGAAGATCGTCCGATTTAAGGATAGTCATGGCAAATGAAGTCTTGAGCTCGGCGCTGCGCTACCTTTCCAACTGGTACACGCAGGCCAACATCGAGGAAATCGCGATAAACCGGCCGGGCGAAATCTGGCTCCGGCTCCGCGGCAAGCGCGCGGTTCCCTGGGTTGCGGAGCGCGACGGCGCCCTGTCCAAGGACTATCTGGTCGACATCATGAACATAATCGCGAACACGTACGAGCTGCCCTTCGAGCCGATGTCCGGCACGCCGGTCGTGTACGCGACGCTGCCGGGCGACCACCGCTTTTCCGCGATTGCCGGGCGCAACGTGCAGTACAGCGACGAGGATTTGGAGGGCGGCGTGGCGATGAACGTCCGCACACGGAAGGATGCGGTCGACTTCGACTTCGCCGACTACGGGCTTAGGGCCGGCGAGGAGCTGAAGCGGATAGGGGAAAGCGACAGGGAGCTGGCCTCCGATCCGTACCAGCGGCTGATGGACATAATCGCCTCCGGCGAGCATTTGCTGATTTCGGGGGCGACCTCGACCGGAAAGACGACGTTCCTCAACAACATCCTTAAGCTGTTGAGCCCGAGCCTGCGCGTGATTACCATCGAGGATTCAAGGGAGCTCATCGTGCCGCAGGAAAACCGCGTTCACCTGCTCCTGTCCCGCACCGAGCAGACCAACAGCTTCAGCTACAAGGACGTGATCGACCTGGTGGTCAGGATGACCCCGGACGCGGTCATGGGCGGCGAGATTTCGACCGAGAACGCCGGCGCGATATGGGAGCTGATGGGCACCGGGCACAAGCATTTCTACTCGACCATCCACGCGGAATCGGTCGATGGCGCGTACAAGTCGTTCATCGACCGGATACTGCACACCTTTCCCGAGCTCGACCAAATAAAGACGCTGGAGGCGATGAAGAAGAAGCTCCGCGTCGTGCAGATAAGCCGCGAGGGCAACATCAGGACGATCACCGAGATAAAGTAGGCTTCATTAAAAAAGCCCCGTTGGAATTCGGGGCTTTTCCATAGGAGGCGTCTTAGAAAGTTCCCGCGTATTTGCGGTCGATTTTACTTTTCTCCAAGGTATACGCTTTGGAATCTATCTGGGATAGTTTAAGTTGTTCGTCCAGAGCGTCCAATTCCTTCTGCTTCAATTGATTCACATATGTTTTGGTCGCTACATAGTTTATAGACTGCGCTCCATTGGCTCCGCTGATAGGATCCCATAATATGGAAGTAGGCCAGGTCAGCAGGTTGATGACGCCGTATCCGTATTCCCTAACATAAAATGAACCGCCCCCCGGCAGGAATCCAAGTATTACGCCGATTGTAGGGTCTTTTTCCTCCACATACAGATTTTTTTGTTTGTATGTCTGAAGTTCCCTCATCTCCATGGAATTTGGCGGCGTCGCGCATGCGGACAATATGCTTAAATAAGTGAAAGCTTTCGCGATTTTGTGGTTCATTGCTTGTTTCTCCCTTTCTTGATTGTTTGTATTCCAATCCGAAAAAGGTCGGGGAGTAAAAAAGAATCCGATTAGTGACAGACTCGCCGCAGTCTTTAAGGGCAGGCCGTAGGCCCGTCCTCTGAACATGCACTACGGCCTCCCCGGTTCTGCGCCGAGGAAGTAAATCACAGCGTACTTCGACGCTGCACTAATCGAGCCTTTTTTATTGGCCCATACCCGTAACGGATACGGGAAAAAGTATAAATCTCTAGACGTTGGAACGCAAGAAGAAAATCAATTTGTTCCTATTTTTATGCCGCTGAAAAATTTCTGGAAATGCCGGAGGTTGTATGTTGAATATTTTTATTTCCTGAATTCCACGATCTTGTCCCGGTCTACTATGGGAAGGAAGTATCCGCCGAGGTATCCCGCGACGCGGATGTTGACGCCCCCGACGGTTTCGGAGGTCTTGAATATGCCGGCGTCCATGCCGTATATCGCGGCCGATATTTCGGCCATGGTAAGGACCGTGCCGTTGAACACCGCGGAGCTGGCCACGGTCTTGTACAGCGGGATTTTGAGCTTGTGAAGCGCCGCCTTCAGCCATGGGGAGGTGACGGTTTCGGACGTCGCGATTACGATTACGCTGCGGTCGAATCCGAATGCGTTTTCCGCATGCGCCACCATATAGCTTTCGCGCATTCCGGGCTCGGAGGACGCCATGGGCTGCCGCCCGACGATCTTCGCGCCCTGCTTTTCCTCGGCCAGCATGCCCATCCACCACGCGTCCTTCGCGGGGGATCCTTCGGCCGGGATGAAGGATATCAGGTTCTTGGATGCGGCGATTGCGGCCACGGCGTCGGAATGCTTCTCGAAAATCCTGTACCTGATGCCGGATACGAGAGGATAGAAGCTTTTCAAAAGCGCGATGCTGCCCGCGGTTTTCGCGATCCCCTCGTCGGACTTGAGTATCGCGATTTCGATGTTTTTCGCATTGATGTTGATAAGCTCGATAAGGCCGGAGGCGACGGAAAGCGCGCGCGGGTCGTACTTCCTGAGGCTCGTGATGCCCTGTATGGTTTTCGCCAGCGCGCCGGAAAGTCCGGAGGCCGAAAACCCGGCTGTTTCATCGAGTTTTTGGATTATTTCGATTCTTTTCTCTATAAGGTCGTAAAGCGAGACGTCGATCAGGGAAAGCGTGTCCTCCATGTCTTTGCGCGCTTCCGGCGTTATGGCTTTCTGCCTGCTTGTCATAATTTTCTCCAAGGGTATTATAGCAAAAAACCATGGCTATGGAAAGGGGAAAATGCTTGTAACAAAACCGGTTTTCCCCGCTTTTCCCAACTCCTGCGGCGGAAGTCGAAATAGCGCGGATTCACGGACGCGCGGATTTCGGGTTATATGTCAGAAGCTGTATTCCTTGTACTTGAACTGCCGCCGGGCTTCCTTTTCCGTTTCGAGTATGTCGAACGCGTTCTGCTGGGCGTTTGTAAGGACTAGGGTGCCGAACCCGGCGGTAAGGCTGGTCGGAAACTCTTCCTCGGGGTCCATTACCCACTGGTTCGGCGGCATGTTCGGCTCGCCGTATTTCATGATGGCGAAATGCCAGAACGCGCGCCTCCGCTCGTCCCGCTGGTACTGGAAGTTTTTGGCATCCCCGTATTTCTTGTCGACGTCGTTCTTGTATTCGATTTTCCACACCTTGTTCTCGGTCAGGGGGCTCGTGAAGTATATGTCGATGTCCTCGTTCGTGTCCGCGCGCTTGAACGACGCCTTCGCCAGGTATTCCATCTTGTCCTTTTTGGCCAGCCCCTTTATGCACGCGGCCAGCGTGTCGGGCACCAGCAGGTTCTTCGAGCGGCATATCGCGTCGTAGTTGAACGAGAAGTATTCCGGAATCTTGTATTCCATGCCGGACAGGCGGTACTTGCGCTCCTTCAGGGCCTTCCTGGCCTCCTTGTAGTCCTGGCCCAGCATGACCCCTGCGACGTCGAAGTATTTCACGCGCTCGTTCGTGCCCTCGGGAGCCGCGTCCGCCTCGTCGTATTCGCTGTAGTCCTCGTACTGGTCCAGCTCGTCGTCCGGAACAAAGCCGCCGTCCCCCTCGTCTATGGATTCCTCCGCGGCCTCTTCGGCGTCGGCCTCTAGAATCTCCTGCGCGCGGGCGGACGCCGCGAACAGGGCGGACGAGGCCAGCAATGTCAGAATGAACTTTCGCACCCGCTTCTCCTTAGAATGGTTTCTCCTTCCAGTTAAATTTTACACGAAAATTGCAGGAAAGCAACCCGTAAAAATCCGCCTGCGGCGCCCTTGGCGTTTCCGGACTATTTCTGTCCCGTTATCCGGGCGAGCTCACCGCTGTCCCGAAGCTCCAGGAGGCGTTTTTCGACGAAGCGGGCAAGTCCCATGCCCGCGCCCGGCACCGGCTTGTCCGCGCTGGCTTTTCCGACCGCGATGAAATAGTATATGCGCCGCTTCTGGAACTTCATGACCAAAAGCGAGGATGCCTTCGGGTTGCCCCCGTTCGTTTCCAGGTATCCGGCGACCATGCTCCACGGCGCGATTACGAAGTACCTGCCTGCGAAGGCGGCCTCCATGGCCTCGCTCATCTTGTCGAACTTCCGCGCGAACGTTTTGTCCGAAATGCCGAGGTTCATCCCGGCGATGCCGGCGGGACGGAGGGATGGCATCAGGGACATTATGGTTGAATCGATCTCTTTCGTCGGTTTGAAATCCGGAGGGACGCCCTTCTTGTCCGCGACTATGGCCAGGAAGTCTTCGTAGATCGGCGCCGGGATATAGTCGAGGAAGGCCAGGTTGTCCTCGTCGAAGGCGGCCCCCGCTACGAAATCCGTGCCGCTGTACATGGAAGCCGAGCCCAGCATGGCCGTCTGCACCGCCAGGTTGTACGAGTCCGATTCCTTGTCCGCGTAGACGGGCTTCGCCTCCGTCCCTTCGAAAATCCTTGCGGCCAGGTTGTGTATGGCTCCGCCGGCGCGGCCGTAATATCCGCGGGAAAAAACGATGTTCAATCCCGCCATGGACGGCGGGGCGGAAAACCTGAACCCGGTCGTCTGCGCGCGGGCGGCGAAGCTGGAAAGCAGCAGCAATGTGAATAGTATCTTCCGCAACGTCCCCCCTCGTTTGTCATATAATGTTTAACATATAGCATTTATTATAGGGTTCCGCAAATGCTAAATGATAAATATTGGATTTTCCTATCCGTCCTCGTGGTACAGCAGTATCGTCGAGCAGATCAGTATGGCGATTGCCGGTATGCCTATGCTGGATATGAACACGGGCATGAGTCCCGAGGTCCCCATGGCGTGGATCACATGGTCCATGAAGAACATGCCGAAGCCGGCCGCGACCCCTGCGGACAGCTTGAACACCAGGTTCATCTGGCTGCGCTTCGGCGAAATCGAGAACACCACCGATATGAACAGCATCGCGATGAGGGTCAGCGGCATGAACAGCAGGGTGTAGAAGTACGCGCGGTGCTTCCTGGCCGAGAATCCCGACGCCTCGAAGAAGCGGATGAATCCCGGCAGCTCCCAGAACGAGAAGCTGTCCGGCGCGCTCGAATTTTCCTCGATCCTGTCGATGGTAAGCGCGGTGGGATAGTCGTACTTGTCGAACTTTTCCTCGAACAGGTAGGGATCCACCGTCTTCCCGTCCATGAGGGACAGGCTGCGGTTGGCTAGGTTCGCCTCGGCGGCCTCTATCCTTTTTATGAAGTTGTTGGAAAGGTCGGTCACGAATATGGTCAGGTTCTTCGCCGAAAGCGCGTCCCCCTCCTTCCTGATGAACTCGGCGAATATGAAGGACTGCGAAAGCTCGTTCTTCTCCTTCAGCCACAGCCCGGACTGCGAGAAGAGCATCGGGTTCGAATTCGATATCTCGTATCGGTAGCTGAGCTTCTTTACCCGCTTCTGCAGGGCGGCCCTGATTGGCGACAGGACGGCCATGTTCAGCACGCCTATCGCCGCGCAGACGATGATTATCGGCTTGATGAAGCTCCACACCGAAATCCCGATCGAGCGTATGACGGTCAGCTCGCTGGTCCTGGCGATTCGCCAGAAGGTCAGTATGCCCGCCAAAAGGACCGACAGCGGCAGTATGGTGTTCAGGGTGTAGAGTATGTTCAGCGCCGCGAATTCCACTATGACCCTGAACGGGGCCTTGGCCGAAATCGACTGCATGTCGTGCACTATGGAATAAAGCGCGATTATTCCCGCGACCGAGACGAACACCAGCAGGAACGACTTCAGGAAATGCGTCGACAGGAATCGGAACAGTATGCTGTTGTATCTTATCTTCAGAATGAAACCCGATTCGTAAAAATCTTGCGGCGTATGCGGCGGATTTTTACGCCTATTTTCCGGCCGAAAGTACCCGGAGGGGCAGCTTTCGGGCGTGTTATTTCGCCGGCGCGACGATCATTATCATCTGCCGTCCCTCCATCAGGGGCTCCCTGTCGACTTTCGCGGCCTCGCCCAGCGTTTCCTTCACGCGGGACAGGAGGGCGGTTCCGGCGTCCTGGTTGGTGATTTCGCGCCCCTTGAACCGGACGGTGAACTTTATCTTGTCGCCGGCCTCGATGAACTTTTTGGCCGCCTTCATCTTCACGTCGAAGTCGTGCACGTCGATGTTCGGACGGATCTTCAGCTCCTTGATTTCCTGTATTTTCTGGTTTTTGCGCGCCTCGGCGGCCTTTTTCTGCTCCTCGTACTTCCATTTGCCCCAGTCGGCGATTTTCACGACCGGAGGGTTTGCCGCCGGCGATATTTCGAGGAGGTCGAGTCCG
>JAISNH010000030.1 GCA_031276335.1 Rickettsiales bacterium | reverse complement strand
TTTTCGAGAGCGAGTTCGGACATCTTCCGGTTGTCGTCGGATATCGCGCCCGCGCTTTCGACGGCCTTGCTTATGCGGCCGGTGGCATCCGCTATCTTTTCGGCCGAGATGTTGGATTTGATGATGAAGGAATCCGTCTTTTCCCCTATGCGCCCGATTATGCCGTCGGCGCGCGCCTCTATCGCGTCGACCGAGCCGAGAATCTTTTCGCCCAAACCGTCGAAGCCGGCGGAGATTTCCCGCGCGCGGGCAAGCGCCGCTTCGGTGGAGCGGTCGATTTCGTCGCGGTTCCTCACTATGGTTTCGGAAATAGCCTCGACCACGCGCGAGGTCTTCTCCACCGTATCCTCCAGCCGGGAGGTTTCCGCGACCAGGCTTTTCGTTATCCCCTCGCTTTTCTTCTCGGCGGCGTTCGCGGTATCGAGCAGCAGCCTTATATTCTCGGAAACCGACTTCAGTATGCCGCCCGTCTTCTGGTCTATGCTGTTCGACGATTTGTTCAGCCCGCCCGCTATGTCGTCCAGCGCGGCTGCGTGCGCCCGCATCTTTTCCACCGCGCCCGACACGTCGGAGCGCACGGAGCGGCTGGCGTTCTCGATCAGCGCCGAATGCCCGGAAAGCTCCTCTATCGCGTCCTTCAGCTCCGCGGTTTCGGCGCGCATCTTCTTCTTTATCACGTTCGTGATGGCGGAGGCGTCGCCATGCGGGTCGATTATGCTTTGCAGGAACGGGTATATCACCTCGCGCTCGTAGCTGGAATTCAGGTTGCGGTCGATGTAGACCGCTATCATCCAGATGAAGCCGACGGGCATTATCGTGCCGGCCAGAAATCCGCCGAATTCATGCGGCAGCATCTTCAAAAGCGAGCTGAGGCTGTATATACTGTTGGCGATGTAGTATCCGATTATGCCGGTCCAGACGAGGCTGAGCGCCGCCGCGCAGAGGTATATGTACAGCGGATTCATCTTCCGGTAGCCGTACGTGCGGTTGAAGTCGTCGTACCTGGCCTTCAGGGATTTTATTTCCGAATCCTTGTCCCCCTCCTCCTTGTCCGCCCGCAGTTTTATGTCCGTCATTTTTTTGTTGCCCCTACCGCTATCTTAGCATAGAATCAGCCAATAGGCAACTTTTTTGAGGAGGGGCGCGGCATGCGGACGGTTGGATTTTTCCTTTTGCTCATCGGCGCGGTTGTTGCGCCTGCGGCCGCAATGGCCGAGGAGGGCATCGACTATGACAAGCCGTACGACCAGATACAGGAACAAATCCGCACCCAGCAGTCAGCCGAGCCGGCGGGCGGATTTTCCGACCGCCACAGCCTTATGCCGAAGGATTTCGGCGCAGGCGGCCTGATTATGCCGGCAGGGAGCGAACCTGCGTCCACTGCGGATAGCGCCTCCGCTGCACCGCCTGCTACGCCCGCGGCAGATAAGGCGAAAATTTTGGAGCCGGCGAAGCCGGACGAGCAGGCAAAGCAGATAGATCCGGTAGAACCGGCGATAAAGGCGGAGGAGGCGAATGCCGAGGAACCAACCTCCGGGGCCGTTTCGTCCGCGCCTGCCGCCGCTTCCCCCGCCCCGGCGGCGGCCGAAGCCGGAACCGGCGCTCCGGTAGTTCTGCGCGAGGTGCATATGGACAAGCTGGAAATGCCGACCGAATATATCGAGTCCGGAAATACCTTGGTGCCCGCCCCCAAGATCCGGATAGTAGACGAGCGCGCGGGCGAAATGACGAATTTGCCCCTGTTCCCGAAGGACAGGCCGGCGATTGGAAACGACATGCAAGGCCGGCAGAATCCGCCCGCCACTCACGATGCCGCGGCCTTTGCCCCGGGGCGTCCGTCCGAAGCGGGCGTGCCGGATTCGTCCGACATGCAGCATCCGCAGCCCGCCCCGCTCCGCCGCCGGGAAATGCTTTCCGGTACGCTTATGCCGAAAGTCAAGCCCGTGCCGGCCGAGCTGAAATCGTCGGCGCATGTCGCGTCGTACAACACCGAGGAAAGCGCGGTGAAGGGCATAGACGTCCTGGCGAAGAAGTATCCCCTCGCGGGCAGGCTGTCGGCGCGCATCAGCCTGGAGGATGTGCCGGACAAGGGTTATTTCTACCGCCTGTATTTCGAGGGCGACAGGCGCGATGTGGAGCGGCTGTGCAAGGAAATGAAGGCCGGCGCCGACTGGTGCAGCGTTCAAAAATAAAAGGAACCCGATTATGGAGATAAAGAAAATCGCAACCAAGCCCATGGACGGACAGAAGCCCGGCACGGGCGGACTTCGCGCGCGGACGAAGGCGTTCATGCAGCCCGGATTCCTGGAAAATTTCATCCAGGCCGTGCTGAATGTCCGCAAAAGGCAGGGCGAGAGGCTCGACACCATGGTCGTCGGCGGCGACGGGCGGTACCCGGGCCTTGAATTCCTGCCGCGAATAATCAAGATGCTGCTGGCAAACGGGGTCGGGAAAATCATCGTCGTCGGTCGCGATCTTGTCGCCACCACGCCGGCGGTGTCGCATATCATCCGCAAGCGCAGGGCCGACGGCGGGTTCATGCTGTCCGCGTCGCACAACCCGGGCGGGCCGGACGGCGACTTCGGCGTGAAAATAGAAATGGCGAACGGCGGCCAGTCGCCCGAATCCGTGACCGTCCCGGTGTACGAGGAAACGAAGACGATCGGCCACTACCTGACATTGGACATTTCCGACGAGGAGGCCCTCGCGGCTCCGGAGGTCGAATTCGTCGACGCGGTTTCCGACTATGTGGAGCTGATGCGCTCGATGTTCGACTTTCCGCTCATCAAGAAATGGTTCGACGCGGGCAACACGTTCCGCTTCGACTGCATGAACGCCTCGACCGGGCCGTATGCGAAGGCCATATTCCGCGACATATTCGGAGCGCCGGCAAGCTCGATACTGCGCGGCGAGCCCATGGGCGACTTCGGCGGCCTGCACCCGGAGCCGAACCCGACCTACGCGCCGGAAATATACGGCTTCATGATGAAGGGCGGCGCGGATTTCGCGTGCGCGTGCGACGGCGACGGCGACCGCGACATGATATTGGGCAAGGGGGTGTTCGTGTACCCCTCGGACAGCCTTGCCGTGATGACGAAACACCACAGGCTCGTCCCGTACTTCAGGAACGGCTTCAAGGGCGTGGCGCGCTCGGCGCCGACCTCGTCCGCGGTCGACCTTGTCGCCGGTAAGATGGGGATAGACATATACAGGACGCCGACTGGGTGGAAGTTCTTCGCATCCCTGCTGGACGCCGGGATGATCTCGCTTTGCGGCGAGGAAAGCTTTGGCCAGGGCGGTGACTACATCCGCGAGAAGGACGCCATATTCGCGGTGCTTTTCTGGCTGAACGTCATGGCCGCCACCGGCAAGACCGCGCGCGGGCTGGTCGAGGAAATGTGGGCGGAAAACGGCCGCGTGTTCTATTCCCAATACAGCTACGAGGGGGTGGACAAGGCAGGCGCGGACGCGACGATGGAATATATCCGCGGCGCGGACGTCGCCGGGAAAAGGTACGGCGGCTTCGCGATAAAGAGCAAGGAGATATTCGACTATACCGACCCGGCCACCGGAGCGGTGTCCAAAGACCAGGGCGTGGAAATTTTTACCGCCGACGGCGTCAGGATATTTTTCCGCCTGTCGGGAACCGGCACGGTTGGGGCTACGCTTCGCTTTTACATCGAAAAGTTTGAGGGCGACAAGTCGAAGTTCGGCATGTCCGGGCAGGAATACCTGAAGGACGTGTACGTCCTGGTCGAAGAAATATTCAAGCTGAAGGAAACGTTCGGCGCGGACATAAGGCCGTCCGCGGTGAACTGAGGAGATGAAGATGCGCATGGGGAAGCCGTAGCCGATGTTCGAATCGCTTTCAAAGAAACTGTCGAGGACGTTCGAGCACATAATGGGGCGCGATAAAATCCAGCCCTCCGACGTGTCGGCGGCGGCGCGCGAAATCCGCGTAGCGCTACTGGAGGCCGACGTCGCCCTGCCGGTCGCAAAGGAGCTGCTGTCCCGCATAGAGGAGCAGGCGGTCGGGCAAAAGATAATCGAAAGCGTGTCGCCCGCCCAGCAGATAGTGAAGATCGTCAACGACGAGCTGACGCGGCTTTTGGGCGAGAAGAACGAGGGACTGGAGTTGTCGGGAAAGCCCCCCGCCGCAATCATGATGGTCGGCCTGAACGGATCGGGAAAGACTACGACCTCGGCGAAGCTCGCGAAATTCCTGAAGGAGAAAAACGGAAAGAAGGTGCTGCTCGCCTCGTCCGACGTCTATAGGCCGCAGGCTCGGGAGCAGCTACGGATACTGGGCGAACGAATCGGAGCAGGCGTCCTGCCTATCGTGGAGGACGAAAAGCCGGCGGACATAGCGAAGCGTGCGGCGAAGACTGCTGCTGCGGATGGCTACGACGTGCTTATCCTCGATACGGCCGGGCGTCTGCATGTCGACGAGGAGCTGATGTCCGAGGCCAAGGCGATGCGGAAAATCCTCGCGCCGGCCGAGGTGCTACTGGCGGTCGACGCGCTTACCGGCCAGGACGGGATAAACGTGGCGCGCGCCTTCAACGACGCTCTTTCCCTTACCGGCATAGTGATCACGCGAATCGACGGGGATGCTCGCGGCGGGTCGGCGATTTCCATGCGCGCCGCGACAGGCGTGCCTATAAAATTCCTCGGCGCGGGCGAGCATCTGGACGAGCTGGAGCCGTTCTATCCCGACCGCATCGCAAGCCGCATACTAGGCATGGGCGACATAGTTTCCCTCGTCGAGCATGCCGAGGCGAAAATCGACGAAGGCGAGGCCAAGGCGCTGGCCGAGCGGATGTTTTCCGGGCAGTTCACTTTCGAGGACATGCTGAGTCAATTTCGGCAGATGAAAAAACTCGGCAGCATAAAGGGCATAATGAAGTTCATTCCGGGCATCGGCGGGCTGTCCGAAAAAATGCAGGCCGCCGGCGTGAACGACGAGGCGGTCGCGCGGCAGGAGGCGATGATACTTTCCATGACCCCCCGCGAGCGGCGCGATCCCTCGGTGATCCTTTTGGGGCGGAAGAAGCGCATAGCCGCGGGCGCTGGCGTTTCCGTTTCCGAAGTCGACAGGCTTTTGAAGCAGTACCAGAAAACCAAGGCCGTTATGGAGCAGATGCAGAAGATGGGCGGCATGAAGGGCATGATGGAGATTATGAAGGGCATGAAAGACGGCGGCGAGCCCGGCGGGCTGCCCGGCCTTGGCCAATAGCCTATAATTATCCTTGAAAAAACCTATGCTTCCGATATAATGTCAACCAAGCCCGGCCTGCGCAGATGTGGCGGAACAGGTAGACGCAAGGGACTTAAAATCCCTTGGGCATGCGCCCGTGCCGGTTCGATTCCGGCCATCTGCACCAAAGCTTTTCTACGTTGGCAAAAAATGTTTGAATATGGCATAGGGGCGAAATGTCCTCTTGCGCCTTTCATTCCGGTTTCTATACAATGGCCTTTTCCAATCGGATCAAGGCTGGCAGAAAACAATTTACTCAAGAATTTAAGCATGTTATAATTCAAGCATGAAAGATTTCAAAGAATGGATTGAAGAATTTGCCGGCGGCGAAAAGGTCGAAAGCATAGAAGGCGCCATAGAGGCATATTATAGACGGCTGCGCAAGCCAAAAAAGCCATATAATCCGGTTGATTCCAACGGCCGCCCGATAGTTGTGCCGGAAGAAGTTGCGAAATTCTGTGACGATGTGGCCGAATTCGCCTCGAAAAACACAAACTACACCGGCACAAGCTATGCCGCGCATGGAATAAAAGTGATTGACGACCCGTCTTGGTCCTACCGCTATTTGGACGCGCCGCGCGCCAAGGAAAACGAAAGCAAAGAAACTACTTTGCGGCTGTCGCTGAACGTAAGGCCGGACAAGGAGCTTATAAAGGCTTTGGACGCCCTTGTCTTGCATGACCAGGAACGCAAGTTCATCCGCAACTATAAATCCCCATCTCCAATGGCGTGGGACGAATGGGCAAGACGGCACGATCCGGTCACGATTTACCTTTGGAAAATATCCCCAAACATGCTGAAAGCGGTGGCTGCCGCCATAGCGCCTTATGTCCGCGAAGGGCCAGAACTTATAGGAGAGAAGGTCGCCGACGGAGTCTATCTCGATCAGGAGCCGACCGTGGAGCGGGTGCAGTCTTTGCTGCAGCGGGCAAAATCGGCGGGGCCGGCGGTATTCGGCGAAATATCGAATATTCC
>JAISNH010000005.1 GCA_031276335.1 Rickettsiales bacterium | reverse complement strand
GTCGGACAACGGCCAGGATATTGTTGGCCAGCTGTCTTCGAAACTCATGGAATTCAGAAGCCTGTTCTTATCGGTCGATGAAAAAGAAAAAAGGATACTTGCCAAGAACCCGGGCTTTGCCATTCAGAACATAGACGTTGGGATAGATGGTATATTGTGGGATGCGCTTGGCGACGATATAGGCGGATGGACGGAAGCCGCCTGCAAAAAAGCCGTGCGCGATTTTGTAAATGCCAAAGGGGATTCAGCTGCCAGCCGGCAGGAAAGGGATCTCGATGCCGGCCTGTCAATGGCTCGGTCTTACGAGAGCGATTTCCTGGATCCCGAATTGAAAAGATTGGGAAATGCGGATAAGCAAACTTTTTCCACCGGAGAGTTGGCGGCAAAAGCCCTTGCTAAAGTAAATGCCGAATTACGGGCGAACGGATATTCGCTCGCAAGCAGTTGCGAGTATTATTCGGTTCGTGGGATGGATTGCCGCACGGACCCTTCGTATAGTTGCAGGTTTACATGCGACACAAGCCAGCTTTATTGCGCGATAGCTTATGACGGCTTTGGAAACATCGTGGCCACTAAAGCGGCAAATGGCGTTGCTGACGACGAAGTCGGTTGCAGGATGATAAGATAAACAGGGAGAAGAATTATGAATAGAAAGATTTCAAGCTCGGCAATAGCGATGGCCGTCGCGCTAAGTGTGGTTTCCAACGCCGCGTCGGCCGACATTATCGATGAAATAAAGGCCAAATACGCCGAAACCGTGGCGAACGCCCGAAGTGCGTGTTCCGGCATATCCGGCGGCCTGGACGATATAAAGATCGCGGCGGGAATTTCCACGGTCGCAAGCGGAGCCGGCACCCTTGCGGCAGGCGGGGCTTTGGTCACCGGAGTCATGAAGGCGAAGGCTGACCGCGAGGCGGAGGCATTGCAGGAAGGTGTCACTACCGAGGAAAGCCGCGCCCTTTACGAAAAATACAAAACCTCCATGACGCCGCAGGAAAAGGATGCCCTGACGTCCGGCGAACTTTTGATGATCGCGTATGAAATGCGCGCCGATCTTGACAAGAAATCCCGTACACTCGGCAACGTCCGCACCGGCCTGATGATAGGAGCCTCGGTGACATCGGCGGCCTCGACCGTATCGTCGGCTATCGGAGCCTCGCAGATCGACAAGCTTATCGGCAACATGCAGGATTGCGACAAATACGTCAACGAAATAAAGATGCTCAAGCTCAGCCTTTTGCAGGAAGGCCAGCCGGAAACCGATCCCGTGGTCGTGGAGGTCTCGCGTATAGAATCGTTGTGCACGGGATTCGACATCGGGAACATCCGCACCATAAAGGGCATGCTGACCGGCTCGGCGGTAGTTTCCGGCGTCGGTACGCTGTCCGGCATAGCGGGCAGCATTACTTCCGGGATTGCGAACTCGAAAAAAACAAGGGGCGATGATTCAGATGCGGGGAAAAAGAAGGAAAAGAACCTGAATCTTGCGGCGAACATAACGGCCGGAATTACGACCGGCACATCGGCGGCCTCCACGGTTCTCAGCGGCGTTACGCTGAATAAGCTGAAAGAAAACTCCGAAGTCGCGGACAAGTGCGGGAAGGCGTTCTAGCCGCCGGATCCGCGTGGCGCGAACCCCTCCCTCGCGGAGGGATTTTTTATATTTGTGCTATATTTCCCATAATCCCGGTCAATTTATAAAAATATATATTGACAAAACATAAGAATCGGAATAAATTATTCGACAATTAAATTTTTCTATTCATAAGGCGCGATAAAGAAAGGAAATAAAAGATGAAACATAAAAATATAAACCTCAACATAGCTCGCATCAAGGAGGCGGTTAAAGATTCCGAGACGGGCAATCTCGCCCTTATGACCTCAGCATATAAAGGCTTACCGCTCCGCCGTTATTTTTTCCGCGTGAAGCTTAGCGTGATTGGATTCGAGCGCGACGGCAAGGATGTTACCATACCGCACGTAGATATTTCCGCAAGCTGCGACTATTCCGAGGTCGTTTCCGAACTGGAGAAAAAATATATGTCCGTGCCGCATGTGGGCTATGCCAGCGCCATCATAGATGCGTGGCAGGAATACAACAGCGTCGGCTCGTTTATATATAACGTCACGCGCATAGACAAGATGCTTACCGAGGCAAACGGAGGCTTTCCGGTGCGCCAGTTCCCGAATGATTCCGCCGGCGCTCAGTTGAAGAAATCATACGAAAACTATATCCGCAAGGACGCCGAGATGGTCGAGGTCAAGCTTGCCATGTTTGGCAGCAGCTTCATGACGGACAATATTATGATGCCACTGGGTGAAATAGCGCGCTTTACGACGAAGAAAACAGCCTCTCCCACGCCGCCTGTCATGTTGATGCAGAATATAACTGGCAAGCAGATTTAGGACAAATCCCTCCCTCGCGGAGGGTTTTTATTGCTGCCGGCAATCGTCACGCCGGTACCACACCGTCACGCGTATCGGCTCCCGCCCCGGACGTCTCCGATTCTTCGCCGCATGGCGCAATCTCGCAAAGTTTCCTAGGCCTTTGTTCTCCTTTCGCTGTCCGCATCGCTATAGTACAATTGAATCCGGCGGCATGGTTTCGATGCCCGCCGGCGGCCTTTGAATTGAAAATGCTAAGGAGGAGAACATGAATAAAAAGATATGCTGCATAATCCTGTCCGCAATGCTGTCTGCTTGCTCGTCTATGAATGGCGACGCGAAGCCGACAGCCGACCGTCCCAGGCCTGAGAAAGAGAAGAATAACTGTAAGCGGAGCCCGGCCCCGGCCTATACGGAGGCCGATGTATCGTCGCCGATGACAAAGGCGGGGTAGTCGATTACATCGTGATAGGGAAGGAGCAGGCGTTCCCGCATCCGGCATTCTGCAAATCCCCCATGGCGGGGGATTTTTTATCTTTCGAGATATATCTTGTCATCGACAAATGGAGGCAAGCGGAGGCTCGTGTCGTCCAGCATCTTCCGTATGAATTCGATGACGTTCGGGTTTTTGAAATTCTCGCTCAGCTGCGTGACCTTCCGGTACTTGTCTGTTACCTCGGGATCGGGCTTTCCGTCGCGGAAGGCCTGCTTGTCCAGCTCCTGCTTCGGATCGCCGTCGCGCCATATCCGCCATGAATCGTTGTCGATGACGTCGGCCAGCACCAGCTCGCCGTCCTCCTTCGTGCGCCCAACCTCGAATTTGATGTCGGCCAGCGCTATTTTCTGCGCCCGTCCGTCCTCGTTCATGTACGGGGTCATCGCCCACGCGGCCTCCAGTATCCTGAATGCAGGCACTATGATTTTATTCTTGATATAGCTCAGCTCCTCCGGGGATACGGTCGGATTTATGGAGTATATCGGGCCGGTTTTTGCGTAGGCCGCCGCCAGCTGCTTCTGCGGATACAGGTCCCATTTGCCGGTTTTTTCGTTTATTATGACAATCGGATCGGAATGGAGCGTTACCCTTATGCCGGTGTGCTTTTCTACGTACCTGTTCTCGTCGCGCTTCGTATAGTACACCTGGATTTTGTTCTCCGGAATCAGGTTCGCGTTTCCCGCTTCGTCCACCGCCACTGTGTCCTTGTAGAACAGCTCGAAGGTCGGGTATTGGAATCTCAGCGGCCGGCCTCTATCGTCGATCTGCGCCGCGTCTTCGGGATGGCGCTTGTTGTAGCTTCCGAACGGACGGGAGCGCATGATGATTTCAAGGGGCAGCATGTCGCACGCCTTCGCATACATTATGTTCGTGCCATCGGGTGGCTCCTCGCCCCATTTCGCGGTCGGCACGCCCATAGAGGAGAGCAGGCTTACAGTGTTCCACGCCTGTCGGGTTTTTTCGATTCCTATGCCGGGAAAATCGGCCTGCAGCTCGCCGTTGTTGGCGGTCAGCACGTCCTTTGTGGTTATTTCGACGACGGGCATCCGGGAAATCAGGTTCCAGTCGTCCGGACAGTGTGCGAACTGCGGATCCCGCGCGACTATGGCATGGTTGATTGGTGTTACGATTTTGGTTTTTCCTTCGACTATTCTGTTCATTTTGCACCTTTTTTGTTGCATTGCCCTCTTGCGGGCATTATCGAATAATTTGTCACGTTTGTCAATTGTTATATTATGGGAAACCGCGGGGCATAGGATTAAAAGTCCGCGTCCTTTTTTCATTTGAATCCCGGCTCCAAAAGTGGTATAATCAGGAGCTGAGGATAGGGAATAGTAAGATGCGGCGGCTTGCTTTGGCTGCCCCGGCAAATGAGTGGGGAGATTTTTCTCCGGCGGATCAAATATGGTTGGGCAGGTTGGCCGTAGGATTTGAGTAAATTTAGGAGGGGGTATGAGAAATTTCGCATTGATTGCAGCATTGTTTCTTGCCGGTTGCGCATCCTCGGGCGAGGGCCCGGCCATGCTTCCGTCCGACCTGTCCGGATACGGGGATTACGACGCGTTGGGTCTGTGCGTGAAGGATCCCGGGGATATAGCCGAAGGCAACACGGTTGCAATCGATGTCGGCGGCGGCATTGTCGTCTACGACATGGAAAGGTATTGCAGGAACGGTTTCGACCCGGCCGGTGGCGTGTACAAAAGCGTTTCCGGAAAATCGACCGTGATATACCATTTCGAAGAAGGCCGCGAGGTCATGAAGGAAACCTATGTCAACGGCCGCATCTCGTCGCGCGCCGACCGGGTGGCGGGCAACTACCGCGAATATTTTTCCGACGGCAGCGTGAAGGAGTATAACGGACCCGAAGGCTTCCTAGCCTACTATCCGAACGGCAACGTGTTCACGAAGCACAAGGACATCTACACCACCTATTACGGCACGGACGGAAAGGTGATATTGATCGAGAAGGATATTGTGAATCCGAAAGGCAATACCGATCGGTACAGGATGACGAAGATGTATTATACCGCCGAGGGCGACCTCGCGGACGGCCGCTTCTCCATTCCATGCCAGCGCTATCCCGGCTTGACCTGCCGCAATTTCGGGGTGAAGGACGGGCGCCTGAACGGGACGCATTATACCTTCAACCCGTCGGACGATTTTTCCATGGGCGCTATACTGCCCGTGACCGTTTCGTATTACATTAGCGGGATCGAGAACCGGACGTACGACATAGTCGTGAACGAAAACGGCGGCATCGAGTCGTTCGAAAGCTTCTATTTCGGAGATTCGGACTATTCGTTTGTCAAGGCCTACCGCGGCGTCGGCGGGCGTCCGGCGCTTGTGCAGTGCAAGGGCGCCGGCGACGAGGTGCCGATCGTCGGAGTCAGCATGATGGTCATGCTGGAGCAGCTGAAGAAGGATCCGACGCGCAATCCCTGCACCGGCGAATAGCGCTCCGCTCCCCCGGACGGCT
>JAISNH010000080.1 GCA_031276335.1 Rickettsiales bacterium | reverse complement strand
AATCCGCTGCCGCGGTTCGCATCGCTCCGCTCGAACGAAGTCACCGCCCGCGTCGGGCCGGGCACGCAATATCCGGTAAAGTATGTCTACGCCTCGAAATTCCAGCCGGTCGAGGTAATCAACGAATACTATGGCTGGTACCAGCTGAAGGACGTTTCCGGCGACATCTCGTGGGTACACAGAAACTACGTTTCCCCTACGCAGTATGCCGTCGCCATCCTGGACGGCGTGCTGATCTACGAGAGGGCGAAGCCGGGCTCCGTGATCGTCGCGAAGGTCAACAGGGGCGTCGTGTTCCTTCCCGGCAGGTGCGAGAAGGGCTTCTGCCATGTGAAGACGAACGTCGGCGGGGTCGAGTATAAAGGGTATATGCTGAAGGACAGCCTGTGGGGCGTGCAGTAAGGCTTACTTATTCCCGCCCCAGCATGTACGTCATTATCGCGCGGAATATGCGGGCTGGAATGGTGCCGCCGTAGGAGGTCCTGCTCATCGCGCGGTTGTCGTCGTTGCCAATCCATACGCCGCCGGCGTAATCATCGTTGTATCCGACGAACCAGGCGTCGCGGTTGTCCTGCGAAGTGCCGGTCTTTCCCCGTATGTTCGCGCCCGGGATGTCCGCGTTCGCGCCGGTGCCGCCCTCGATTACCGCGCGGAGCATGCGGTTCATGTCGGCCGCTTCCGAATCGGAGACCAGCTTGCCGACCCCGCTTCCCTTCCTTTCGTACAGCGTCGCGCCGCCGGCCGAGGAAACCCTGCGTATCGCGTGCGGTATCACGCCGCGCCCCTTGTTCCCGAAGGCCGCGTAAGCCGCGGTCAGGTCGACGAGCGTAACGTCGCTGGTGCCCAGAATCACGGTGTAGTCGTTTCCGATCCTGTCGACCAGCCCCAGCCTGTGCGCCGTCGCGACTATGCTTTTAAGGCCGATTTTCGCGGCAATCTGCACGGGCACCGTGTTGACCGACTTTTCCAGCGCCTCGGCCATCGTGATTTTGCCCAGGTACCTCTCGTCGTGGTTTTTAGGGACCCAGCCGGCAAGCTCGGTCGGCTCGTCTGTGAATTCGTCGGACGGCCTTATCCCGTAGCCGAGCGCGGCAAGGTAGACGAACGGCTTGAACGCGCTGCCCGGCTGGCGCTTCATCTGCGTCGCGCGGTTGAACTGCGAATCGGAGTAGGAAGCTCCGCCGACCATGGAGAGAATCGCTCCGTCGGTCGTCATGAATATAGATGCGACCTGCGAAAATCCGTATTTGCCGCCCTCCTTTTCCACATAGCTTTTCGCGATGTTTTCCGCGGCCTGCTGCATGCGGGCGTCGAGCGTCGTGTGTATCGCGATGTCGGCCCTCACGTCGCCCACTAGGGACGAGAACTCGTCGAGCGTGTAGTCGATGAAGTAGCGCGTCTGCCCGGTCTTCTTCTCCGGAGGCCTATAGCGGTAGGCAAGGGCGGCTTCGTATTCCCGGTCGCTTAGGTAGCCCTGATCCCTCATCTCCTTCAGCACGATTCCGGCGCGGGCGCGGGCTGCCTCCGGGTTGTTCGCAGGGCTATATTTGGTCGGAGCCTTCAGCATCGCGGCCAGGATCGCGGATTCGGCCGGGACAAGATCGGCCGGACGCTTTGCGAACAGCGCCTCCGCCGCGGTCGAAATCCCGTACTTTCCGCCGACAAGCGACACGCGGTTCAGGTACAGTGACAATATCTGCTCCTTCGAGAACTTGCTTTCCAGCCACAGGGTAAGCATCAGCTCCTGGATTTTCCGCGATAAGGCGCGGCGCGGGTTCAAAAACAGGTTCTTGGCCAGCTGCTGCGTAATCGTGCTGCCGCCCTCGCGTATGCGGTCGGCGCGGATGTTGTTCATAAGGGCGCGCGCGAACCCCCGCGGATCTATGCCAAGATGTCCGAAGAACCTCTTGTCCTCTATCGCGACCACAGCCTGCCACACGTGCGGGGGCAGGGAATCGACACTGACCGTTTCGCCGTACACGTCGTTGAGCGTCGCCAGCTTCACCCCCCTGCGGTCTAGCACGGTTATTGTCGGCGAGCGGGTCTGGTTCGTGACCTTGTCGATGTCCGGGAGCGTAAGGGCGAGGTACAGGAGCAGGATCGCGAGCGCGACCGCGCCCCATATGCATGCGGAAACAGCCCAGGCTATGAATTTTTCGCCGGCGGGGCGGCCGTATTCGCCGTACTCCTTCAGCTTGCCGTAGAACGCCGGGCCGGAATGGTAGGCCTTCGAGCCCTTGGCCAGATTATATTTGAACTTTGTAAGTTTCATTTGCCCAATCCAAAATTACGGTGTTCGAAAACCTTACGCCTATTTTGTATTATACCATATGCGTTGAAAAGCCTGGTGAAGCCCGCCTTTGTAACAGTCATGTTTTTCTTTATAAAATTCTTTCGAATTTTATCCGTTGATTGAATCGATATCCAAGTCAATTTTGTTCTGCTTCAAAAATGCCTTCACCGTGTTTTCCATCAGCATGATTATGGTCATGGGGCCGACGCCGCCGGGAACGGGCGTTATGAATTTCGCCTTTTCCGCAACCTCGGCGAACGCGGTATCGCCGCAAAGCCCGCCTCCCTTGCCGCGGACCATGGCCACGTCGACGACCGCCGCGCCCTTCTTCACGTGTCCGGCGCGTATCAGGTTCTTCCGCCCCGCCGCGGAAACCAGTATGTCGGCCTCGCGCGTTACCGCGGCCATGTTCCTCGTCTTCGAATGGCACACGGCGACCGTCGCGTCACGGTTCAGGAGCAGGACTGACATCGGACGGCCGACTATGTTCGACCGCCCGACCACGACCGCGCGGCGTCCCGCGATTTTTACCTTGTACCGTTCCAGCAGCCTGACGATGCCAAGCGGCGTGCAGGGCATCATGCCGCTTTCGTTTCCGGCCGCGAGCATCCCTCTGTTCATCGGGTGGAATCCGTCGACATCCTTTTCCGGCGCGATAGCGGCCGTTACCCTGGCCTCGGCGATATGTTCCGGCAGGGGGAGCTGTACCAGGATGCCGTTTGTCGCCCTGTCTACGTTGAATTTCCCAATCAGTCTTAGCAGCTTTGCTTCGGACGTGGAGGCGGGGAGCCGCAGCAGTTCGGAATCAATGCCGATTTCGCGCGCCTTTTTCATCTTTGCCCTGTCATAGATGAGAGATGCCGGATCCTCTCCGACCAGGATTACCTGCAGTTTCGGCACGATCCCGCGCTCCGCCTTCAGCCGCGCCACGATATCGGCCAGCCTGTCCGCGTAGATTTTCGCCGTTTCCTTGCCGCTTAGCAGTTTCGCCGTCATGTGCGTTTCCTCCGTTTCCCGAATTATAGCAAGCCGCGCGTAGTTTTAAAAGGAGTTTTTTACCCTTGAAAAGCGGAGATTTTATTACTATCTATATATGGTAATCAACCGACAGGGGTTTGGCCTATGAAGAAAGACAGGAAAAATCGCGAAGGCGCGGCGCAGGACGGCGTCGCCTCCAAGTCCTCCGAGCTGGAGGCGCAGCTGGCCGAGTGGCGCGACAAGGCCCTGCGCGCCATGGCGGAGGCGGAGAATACGAAGCGAATCGCGGCGACGGACGCGAAAAACACGGTCGAATACGCGATTTCCAAATTCGCTCTCGACATGATACCGTTCGCGGACAGCATCGCCCTTGCCATACAATCGATGAAAGGGAAAGCCGGCGAGGATGCGCTTGCCGGGCTTTCGGCCATTGCCAGGCAGTTTGAGGATGCCCTGGCGCGGAACAACATCGTGAAAATAAAGACTGTCGGCGAGAAGCTGAACCCTCTCGAGCACCGGGCGATCACCCAGGTCGCAAGCGACAAATTCGAGGACGGCATGGTCGCCCTTGAGCTGCAGCCGGGATATAAAATCGGCGATAAGGTCATCAGGGAAGCAATGGTCGCAGTTGCGAAGAAATAAGGGATTTACATACAATCCCGTGCAAAAGTCGGCGATGTAGGATTTTTGGAAAAGACTTGAAAATCCGAATGTCAGAGTATATCATCCCGCTATGATAAAAATAAGGAAAATAAGAAAATCCGACAGCGGTGAATTCGTCCGTTTGGCCGGCGAATTCACTGCGTTTCTCGGCGGGCTTGGAGATTATTCCAGCGTCCGGTTTTCAGAGGACGCGTTTTTAAGGTTCGGATTCGGCAGGCGCAAGGTTTTCGACGGGCTGATCGCCATGGATGATAATGGCCGGGCGTGCGGCTATCTGCTGTATTCTCACGGCATCGAAGTCCAATATCGCCGCATGTACGCCACGCTTGACGATTTGTTCGTGTCGGAATCGAAAAGAGGCGGCGGTATCGGAAAAGCCTTGATGAACAAGTTCGTTTCCATATGCAGGAAGGAATATTGCACAAGCATACGGCTGTCGGTATGGAACAAGAATCCGGTCGCTATGGAATTTTATGAGAAATACGGATACAAGGATTATTCCGCAACAGGCGAGAAGATTCTTGTCCTCGAGCTTTGAACTTGGGATCGCGCGGAAGGATATGTAGGCAGGATTTTATATGATTCCCAGAAATAATTACGACATCGGCGTT
>JAISNH010000042.1 GCA_031276335.1 Rickettsiales bacterium | reverse complement strand
TACGACGCCATGGGTGGAGGCGACGGCAGTCCCTCACTCCTCGTCATTGTCGGGCTTGACCCGACAATCCAGGTCACGCAAGGAATCCTTCACCACCTAGATAGCGGCATCAAGTGCCGCTATGACGGGCTTCATGGATTCCCAGGTTTGGCTGCTACGCGCCGCCCTACGGGTCGTTCGCTCCACCTTCGCGGAGCTCGCCCTTTCTCGGCGAAACACTCGCCTCGAAAGTCGCGGGAATGAGGGTTGCTAGCCGCGATGACATCCTCACCCCCCCCTGTTTTGTCGCCCCTCCAGACCACAAAAATCGACATTAGACAAAAAAATCTAACCCATTGATTTTACTGGGGTGAAAATAGACCAAAATGTTAACTCCTTGATTTTACGGATAAATACGCCAAAATGTTTCACGTGAAACAATTTGGCTTATTTCGCTGTTAATTCAATACCTTGATTAGAACGAAAATGGAACCTTTACGGCCTGTCCCATGGAAAAACCGCCCCGAAAGGCGGCTTTGATTTTCCGAAAGGCGGGCGGTTTATTTCTTGTCGCCGCCGTGGGTTTCGATGTATTCCACAGCGTTTTTCACCGTCATGATCTTCTCGGCCTCCTCGTCGGGAATCTCGACGCCGAATTCCTCCTCGAATGCCATGACAAGCTCGACCGTGTCAAGGCTGTCCGCGCCCAAGTCCTCGATGAAGCTTGCGCCCTCGGTCACCTTTTCCGGCTCCACGCCAAGATTTTCAACAACTATTTTTTTTACTTTTTCAAGTACGCTCATTTTTCCACCTTTCTTTCGTTATAACAATCTTCAGCTTGAAAAGCATGAATGGATGAAAATCTACTATTTCCGCATAACAATGTCAAGCACAAATAGATTTGGCCGCCACAAGCGCATGGCGATCCGCGCGCGCCGCCGCCGCGGAAGCGATATTTCCTCTTATCAAGGCGCCAAGCATGTGCTATAATACCGGCGGAGGAGAACATGGGAAAAATTAAAATCGGAATCCTTGGCTGCGGGCGCGTGGCCGGCTGCCATTTCGAGGCGATACGCAGGAACGGCCGGCGGATGGAGCTTGCCGCGGTCGCGGACGCGGATCCAAAAAACCTGGCGCGGGCGGTGGAGATGACAGGCGCGGCGGGATACCCCTCGCTTTCCAGGATGCTGGCGGCCGAGCGGCTGGACCTGGCGGCGATATGCACGCCGAACTGGCTGCACTACAGAAATGCGCGCGAGGTTATTGCAAGCGGGGCGAGCGTAATAGTCGAGAAACCCCTATCCCTCGCGTACGCGGAGGGCGAGAAGCTGATGAAGCTGGCGCGGGAAAAGCGGGCTCGGGTCTTCCTTATCCAGCAGAACCGCTTCAACCCGACGGTGCGGATGGCGCGCAGGGCTATAGACGCCGGCGCGTTCGGAAAAATATACATGATGTCGGCCAACGTGTTCTGGAACCGCGGCGAGGAATACTATAAAAAATCGCCGTGGCACGGATCGAAGAAATTCGACGGGGGCGCATTCGTGACCCAGGGCTCGCACTACACGGACATCATGGATTGGTTCGCGGGGGCGGAACCCGCGCGGGCGTACGCGGCCGGAGCGACGCTGGCGCGGAAAATCGAAACCGAGGACACCGGCGCGGCGGTAATCGAGTGGAAAAACGGGACGATCGGGACGATCGGGATAACCGTGCTGGCCTATCCCGGGAACTACGAGGGCTCGCTTACCATACTGGGCGAGAAGGGGCTGGCGCGAATCGGGGGGACGGCTCTCAACAAGATAACGGATTGGAAGTTCGCGCGGAAGGTTCCGGGCTTTTCCGACGTTTCGTACGAAACGGAATCCGTGTACGGGTTCGGGCATGCGGAATATTACCGCGCGGTGGCCGACACCATGCTAAAGGGAAAAGAAGTCCTTGTCACAGAGCGGGAGGCGCTGCAGTCGCTGCGGCTTTTGACCGGCATCGTGAAGTCGATGGAAACGGGAAGGCCGGTCAGGTTCTAGGAAGGCTTTATTTCGTCTTTCTTTTCCTCCAGCTCCTTGTACCTCGCGGCCATCTGCTCCAGCTTGTGCTCCAGCTGGCGCAGCATCCTCATCGTGTAGCGGTACAGCATCCTGAACTCTGTCTTGTTGCTGGAACGTATGTCTTCCCACTTCGTCCAATAGCGTTTCGGCGATACCTTGAATCCCATAGTCTTCCTCCTTTTATAGTTGTTGAAAATACCATTCAAAGAATGGCTGGAGGTTACAAACTACAAGCATAGTGTCGCGTATTGAGTATTCCACGACCCTCCAGCCGAAGCTGGAGTCTTTGCTTGGAGGTTGCAATCCCCGCACCGGGGCTTTTATCCGATGCATCGGCAAGTATAGGACACTCCGCCCTCGATTGCAAGGGATGTTTGGATTATCCTCGACCTTCCCGCATGCTTTATTTCCATATTCATTTACCTCCTTTGTTTTAGTTTAAAAACCATTCAGATGAATGGCTGGAGGCTAATAACTATAAAAAAGAATAGTGTCGCGTATTGAGTATTCCGCAACCCTCCAGCCTAAACTGGAGTTCTTTTTTTAAGGTTATTAGACCCCGCACCGGGGCTTTTGTCCGATGCATCGGAGAGTATAGGGCACTCCGCCCTCGATTGCAAGCGAGATATTCGGGAGCCCGCGGCGGAATCCGCGGCGGCGGCGATCAAAGAATTTCGAACGGGACGCTGACCGAAAAGCGCCCGTCCCATGCGAATTCCGCGCCGCATACCTTACCTGCAAGGCGGAACGCGTCGTCGATGACGAATCGGTTCGCGAGCTTCGGGTCGAAAAGGAAATCCAGCCCGGCGCCGCCTTCCCCCATAGCATCCAGCGCGGACAGCGCGGCGTTCAGATCGGAAATCGAGGACATCTTCGGGTAAAGGCCGGAGGCGGTCTTCACGCAACCGGCACCGCAACCCGACAGCAGCCCAACCATGCGGGCGATCGCGGACGGGCTTCCTATGAATCCGGTTTCGATGGAAAACTTCAGCGGACGGCCGGCGCCCGCCTCGGCAACCGCGTCCAGGCATTCGCGCGCATCAGGCGGAACCGCCCTGGAGCCTGGATCAAGGAAATCCACGGGAAGCGCGACTTCGGCCGCGGCCGCGCCGCCTGAAAAAATCCCCTTGATCCTGCGGAACGCCCCGCCCGCCCCGCCGCGC
>JAISNH010000103.1 GCA_031276335.1 Rickettsiales bacterium | reverse complement strand
GGCTGAGGTTCACTATCTTTATGCGGGAATCCCCCGCCTGCATCGCCTTCAGCTTCGCCAGCGTGTCGTCCGAGCTTCCGTCGTTCACGAAGACGAGCTCGGTTTTGACAGGAAGCAGGCGGTGCGCGACATCCCTCAGCTCGCCGTACAGCTTTTCCAAATTGCCGGATTCGTTATAGGCCGAAACGACTATGCTCAACGTTTTCTCATTCATGGCTGCCCCCTGTTGCCGGGCGCGGGGGCACGATGCTGTATCCGAGCGCGTGCCGCGTCCTTTCGCCCATGCGGTTGGTAAGATGGAATTCGTGCGCGCGGAACGGCGCGGAAACCCCGAAATGCCGCTGCAGCTTCCCCATGCCTGCCTTCGGCGCGAACAGCATAAGGCCGCCACCGTCGAGCTCCGCCCGGCCAAGCACATGACGATAGCTGCGGTCGATGCGCATTACGGTCGTCGGGCGGGCGGCGCCGTATATCGACATTATCGCGGTGTACCACGTGTCGCCCGCGACGTATTTAAGGGGCGCGCCGCCGGTTCCCTGCTTCCACAGCTCCTCGATTTCCTCCGCGAATTCGGGGCCGGACATGTTGAACCGCTCGCTTTTCGAGGTGATTATCACCGCCGCGTTCGCCGCCGCCATGACAGCCATAAGGATGTACATGCCGCGCGTTACCATTCGCCAGCTTTCAACGCCGGCCTTGAGCGGGAAGAAGTAGAGCAGCGAGATGGAGAGCATATATAGCATGGGCACGCCCCAGCCGCTTTTCAATGACAGGTTGAAAGCAATTCCGGTCAGCATCATCGCGATCGCCGGGCCCGCGCCGACGGCGAGGATGAACAGCGTGTCGTCCCTTTTCATCCCCCGCCTTCCCGCGCCGAAGCGCCGGCGGGCGAGGAAATAGACGAGCAGGGCGCCAAGCCCGGACAGCGCGAGCGCGCCCGCGAACCTTAGCGACGATATTGCGGCGGAAAGCAGTCCCGCGGCATGATCCTTCGCCGCCGCATATTCCAATGCGGGAAAGCCGGATACGTACATGGCATGCGCGTGCGGGGCAACTATCAACGCGGCGACGAGCGCGCAAACGTACGGGCCGGGCGTTTCAAGCGCGCTCCACCCCCTTTTCCCGGACAGGGCGAAGTATGCGGCGAATCCGACGAACAGGAAGGCGCAGCTGTATTTCGCAAGCACGTTTATCCCGATCGCCGCCCCCAGCAAAATCCAATCCGCCATTTTGCCGCCGTGCATGGAGCGGTAGAAGTAGAAGGCCGCGGCCGGCCAAGTTGCGAGCGACAGGATATTCACGTTGAACTGCTGCGTGGCGAAGGCGTAATACGACACCCCCTCCAGCAGGATTACCGACATCGCGGGGCGGACGGCGTCCCTGAAAAACTCCCGGGCGAGCCTGTATATGTATATGAAGCCGACGAGCGAACAGAGCTGGGTCAGGATGCAGATTCCGATCCCGCCCCCGAGAAAGCCATAGAAAAACGCCGCGAGGAAGCCGGACAGCGGAGGATGCTTGTCATTCACCCAGCCGCCGGAAAGCCCCCAATTTATAGCCTCCAGCGCATCCGGGGACATGCTTTTGCGCAATGCCGGAACCAGAATCCAGACGAGCATGTGTATCGCGACGAACAGGAAAAGACCCCGGCTTATCGCGGCCGGGCCTGATCCTTTTTCCTTATCGACCATGGGTTTGGCTGGCATTTTCGTATCCTTTATTCGGTTTTCCATTTTAATTCGAATGGACCTTCCGTGTCAATCCTTTCCCTTATGCGGCCTTTTGCAGCGGCAGGCCGATATCCTCCATCATCCTGTCGATTCTTTCGAAGATGCCGCGGATGTCGAGGCCGGCATTCCTTTGCCGGAGCGCATTATGCAGCACCACGTGCCGGGCGATCAGGGCTATACATTCCCTGTCGAGAAATATACCGGGGGGGGGGTATGTGCAAACACCTTTCTCGTATTCATCCATCATGCGCCGCATAAATCCGGTCGCGGAATCCGGATCAAGCTTTACAAGGTGCGCCGCCATTCTGCCGAAATCCTCCTCCCTGCTGGAGATCGCGATATTGTCGAAGTCTATGATTCCACGCAATTCAAGCGAGCTTTCGTCCATGATGATATTCCACGGATGGAAGTCGTTATGGGCGAGCGCCGGGTGGAGCGAGCGTTCGCGGGACTTCAGCCTGCGCAGATTCCTGGCATATTCGATCCAGGTTTCCAGCTGTCCGCCAAACAGGGCGGGGAAAAATTTCCCGAACGGGCGATCCCCCTTTTTCCGGGTGGAAAGTTTCCGCCGCACGGTCTTTTGGCTTCCGCTAAGCGAGGCTTTAAGCGCGGGAATGCTGCATCCGTGCAGGGAGGCGAGGAATTTCGCGAGGTTGGGCGCAAGGTGCGCCATGGCGATTTTCCGTTTTTCCGGCGGCAGGTTTCCGTATTCCATCCCTTTTATGAATTTATACCGGGACAGGCAGTAAAAGCGCCCGCGCGCAATTTCGATCCTGGGGATCTCTATTTCAAGCATCGGCTGGAGGAAATCGCAGATTTCTTTTGTGCCGGTCACCTTGAGCGGGCAGGCGAACGATTGGGAAAAAGGGAACACTAATTCCTCGTTTATTATCAGTATCACGTTGCAGGCGCCGCTTAGCTTGCGCCAGCTTTTTATCTCAATATCGGGAAAATGGCGGCGTATTAAGGCAAGATTGCCCTCGTCGCGGCCGTAGGCCATCTTTCTCCTGAAATCGCCGCGCAGCTTCTTGCTCGGAATCAGGCAGCAGCACAAATTCACCAAAAATTTTTTCAGGCGGTTTAAAATATGAATCATCTTTTTCCTTTCATTCAACGGGCGCGATTTAGAAATGCTCCTCCTCTTGCCGGCCGGCGTTATGGCAAAGCTGGTCGGAGAGACCGGATTTGAACCGGCGACCCCCACGTCCCTAACGTGATGCGCTACCAGGCTGCGCTACTCTCCGAAACATATGGTCGGGGCGATGTGATTCGAACACACGACCCTTTGCTCCCAAAGCAAATGCGCTACCAGGCTGCGCCACGCCCCGACACGTGGCCGCATTATAAGCACATGGCGCCGGCATTGCAAGGTTTTTCTGCCCGCGAAAACATTTGATTTCGCCGCCGGCATGCGTTAAAATCCCCCTTGTTTGAAAGGGGCGGGATGCGCATAGTTCCATACATCGCGGAGAACCTGAGGGCGGAGGCGGACAACTTCGTCCTCTTGGTGCCGGTATTCATGGGCGTCGGGGCCGGAATGTATTTCCACCGCGCGGCGGAGCCGGGCTTCTGGCCGACGGCGTTCGCCTTCGCCGCCTCCGCCTTCATGCTGATGTTCGTCAACTTCGGAAATTCGTCGGACAAGGTGAAGGAGTACAAGAAGATGTTCGCGTTTTCGACGTTCGTCTTCTTCCTAAAAAAGCTGATCAAGATTTTCGTATTCGCGATACTGTTCCCCCTTCTGGGGCAGGCGGCGATAGTCATGCTGGCCGTGTCGTTCCTGTCATCCATTTTGGGATACCTTAAATTTCTTAAATACTTCTCCTTCATTTTCCGCAACCAGTTCTTCGGCGTCATTTTCGGGTTCGCGAGGCGACTGTTCCGTCCCGTAATGAGCTTCATGAT
>JAISNH010000100.1 GCA_031276335.1 Rickettsiales bacterium | reverse complement strand
GGAAAGGCAGGTAAAGACGCCCGAGGCGCGCGCAGGGCTGGCCGATGAGATAGCAAAGGAGCTGTCGCGAATCAAGAACGAATCCGTCCGGAAATTCTACACGGACGACTTCAACGCCCGCATGCGGATGGAGTTCTCGAAAATCATACGGGCGGAAAGCGTCGCCGTGCCAAAGGCGAATCCGGAAAACCCGAACGAGAAGATGATACTCGCATTTTCAATCGCGTACCCGAACATGTTTTCGAAATTCCTGGAAAGCGGGCGCAAAATCGAGCTATCGCATCCGGTGTACAAGAAGATATTCGCAGAGGTCGCAGCCGAGCTGTCCGTCCGTCCGCACACGCGCGAAACAATACTAAGGCACCTGGAGGAAAAGGGATTCAGGCCGGAAAACCTCCTGAAGTTCGAAATGGAAAGCCTGCTGGCCAAGCCCGAAACCGCGCACGCGATAATCGAGGAAAAAATCCTGTCGGCAATGCGGGACAGCCTGAAGGCCGAGCTTTCGGCGCTCAACAAGGCCATGCTGTCCGCGGGCGCGGCGGAGGTCGAGAAGATCCGCGCGCAAATCAGGAACATCGCCCTCGAGCTGGAGGGCGTGGATGAAAAACTCGAGAAGCTGGAGTACTGAGATGAGATTTATGGAGGAGCTAAAAAACTACGAGCCGTACGACGAGGAGGAGGAAAGGACGAAACGATTCCTCATGGACTTCTACGACAGGCACGCCGGCGACATATTCACGCGTGAGAACCCGGAAGGGCACATGACCGCGTCCGCCTGGGTCGTCAATCCGGCGCGCGACAAAACGCTGATGGCATACCACAACATATACGGCAGCTTCGCATGGCTGGGCGGGCACGCAGACGGCGACACGGACTTGAGGCGCGTCGCGAAAAGGGAGCTGATGGAGGAAACCGGCCTCAAGAATCCGCGATACCTGACGGACGATATCTTTTCGCTCGACATGGGCACGGTCAAAGAGCATGTCAGGCGGGGCAAGATCGTGCCGCCGCATTACCATATCGATTTCTGCTACCTGTTCGAGGCGGGCGAAGACGAAATCCTGCGAATCGCGGAGGGCGAAAATTCCGCCGTCAAATGGATTCCCGTAGCCGACATGGAAAAAGAGGTGCTGGAAAAGCATATGCTGCCCGTATATGCCAAGCTGGCTAAAAAAGTGAAAGAGCGGCAATTATGATTTCGAAATCCGGCCTTGAAAAAATGCTTTCCTTCTTCGACATGACAATCGGGGACAGGAAGTCGGAGCTGGAATACAGGAATCCGTACACCTTCGCCACCGCGGTGCTGCTGTCCGCGCAGGCGACCGACAAAAGCGTGAACATCGCGACGAAGGACCTGTTCGAGGCGGCGGACAACCCGAAGGCGATGCGCGCCCTCGGGCCGGAGCGCGTAAAGAAATACATCAAAAGCATCGGCCTTTTCAACAACAAGGCCAAAAACATCATCGCCATGGCGGACATGCTGATCGAGAAATTCGGCGGCGAGCTGCCGAAGACGCGGGACGGGCTTATGAGCCTTCCGGGGATCGGGCGGAAGTCGGCCAACGTGATCATGAACGAGCTTTACGGCGCGCCGACGATCGGCGTGGACACGCACGTGATGCGGCTTGCGCACAGGCTGGGTATGGCGCCAGAGGACGCGGACACGCCGGAAAAGGTCGAAGCGATCCTAGAAAAAACGATACCCGGCAAATTCAAGCCGTTCATATCGAACTACCTCGTGCTCCACGGCCGCTATACCTGCACCGCGCGCAATCCGAAATGCGGGGAATGCGGAATCAAATCCCTGTGCGAATTCCGCAAGTCTATCCCTCCGGCCTCAGAATGACGACGGCCAGGGGCGGCACCGTCACGCTTATCGACTGCGCCCGGCCGTCCCGCGGGATATTTTCCGCGGCCACGCTTCCGATTGAAACCCCGCTTCCCATGTATTCAAACGAATCCGTGTTAAGCGCCTCCACGTACACGCCCGGCTCCGGCACGCCAAGGCGATAGCCCGCGCGCACGATCGGCGTCATGTTCGCTATCACGACAAGAAAGCCGCGGCGATCCCGGGCAAACCGGATGAACGAGAAAATGCTGTTCTCCGCGTCGTTCGGATTTATCCATTCGAAGCACGCGCCCTCCGAATCGACCTCGTGGAGCGCGGGCTCGGAGGCATAAAGCATGTTCAGGCCGCGGACCAGCCTCTGCACGCCCCTGTTGAACGGGCGGGAAAGCGCGTTCCAATCGAGCTCCGCGTCCTCGCTCCACTCCGAGCATTGCGCGAACTCGCACCCCATGAACAGGAGCTTGCGGCCGGGGAACGCCCACATGAAGCCGTAGAAAGCGCGGAGGTTCGCGAACTTCTGCCATTCATCCCCGGGCATCTTGCCCAGCAGCGAGCCCTTGCAGTGCACCACCTCGTCGTGCGAAACCGGCAGCACGAAATTTTCGGCGAAGGCATAGGAGGCCGCGTGCGCCATCTGCCAATGGTGGTGCCGGCGATGCACCGGATCGCGCCCCATGTATTCCAGCGCGTCGTGCATCCAGCCCATGTTCCATTTGTACCCGAAGCCTAGGCCGCCCTCCTCGACCGGCCTCGACACCTTCGGCCAGCCGGTGGATTCTTCGGCGAAGCTCGCCATGTCGGGAAACCTTCCGTATGCCGCGGCGTTTATCTTGCGGCAGAAAGCCACCGCCTCCAGGTTTTCGCGGCCGCCGTACCGGTTTGGCAGCCACCGGCCGCAGGCGCGCGAATAATCGAGGTACAGCATAGATGCCACCGCGTCGAACCGCAGGCCGTCGACCCTGTATTCGCCAAGCCAGAACAGCGCGGAGGTCAAAAGGAAGTTCACGACCTCGTTCCGGCCGAAGTCGTACACCTTCGTGCCCCAATCCATGTGATCCCCCTTCCTGGGATCGGCGTATTCGTAAAGCGGCTTGCCGTCGAATTCGGCCAGGCCGTGGGCGTCCTTCGGGAAATGCGCCCCCACCCAGTCGAGAATCACGCCCAGGCCCGCGTTATGGCAGGCCTCCACGAAATGCCTGAAATCGTCCGGCGTTCCATAGCGCGACGTCGGCGCGAACATGCCGGTCGGCTGGTAACCCCACGAACCGTCGAACGGATGCTCCATCACCGGCATCAGCTCCACGTGCGTGAAACCCATCCACTTCGCATAAGGAACAAGGTCGCGGGCGAGCTCGCGGTACGAAAGATACCGGCCGCCCTCGCCGCGCCTCCACGAGCCCAGGTGCACCTCGTAAATCGAAACCGGGCGGTTTATCGAATTCAGAGATTTCTTCCTTTCCTCCCACGCGGCGTTCCCGCTCCAGCGGTAGCGGCGCATGTCCCATACGGCCGAGGCGGCGGCCGGGCGCAGCTCGTGGAAAAATCCGTACGGGTCGGATTTGAGGGGGAGCAGGCGCCCGTCCCTTGCCACGATCTCGTATTTGTAAAGCTCGCCCGCGCCTATGCCGGGCACGAATATGTCCCATATTCCGGAAACCGGGTGGCGGCGCATCACGTGCACGCGCCCGTCCCAGCGGTTGAAGCCGCCGACCACGGACACCCTGTACGCGTCCGGCGCCCACACGGCGAACGACACTCCGGCAACTCCGCCCGCAAGCGCCAGATGCGCCCCCATTTTCCTGTATAGATCGCAGTGGCCGCCCTCCAGGAACAAGCGGCCGTCCAATTCGCCGACGACCGGGCCGAAGCGGTACGCGTCCTCGACAACCTCCCGCCTTCCGCCGGAGGCGACCACGAACCGGTACGCGCAGGCGGTTTCGGGAACGAAGGCCTCGAACAGTCCCTCCGGCGCAATGCGCTCCATACGGACCTCCCC
>JAISNH010000023.1 GCA_031276335.1 Rickettsiales bacterium | reverse complement strand
GCGTGCAGGAAGATGGACCCCGGCGCGGTAGGGGACATAAAGGACAAGATGAGCATAGCCTTCGGAGCATCTATAGTAAGCGCCGCCGGAAACATCACCGCGACCGTGGCGAATTTCGTGCAGAAGGACGAGGAACAGTTCAAAAAGAAAATGGAGAAGAAGGAGATTGTCCTAGGCGACGCTTCCCCTTGTCCGGCTTTTGATGAATTAATAAAGAGCTACTTGATTGACAAGAAGCCTGTAACTGAAGATTCTCTCAAAGACATCCAAGACTGCGGCGATTTAAAGGATGAAACCAAGCGGCAATATGTGCTTGATAATTTTAAAGAATTGGAAGAAATGGCGAAAGATATAATGGGGGAAAAGAATTATGAATTCACCCGGGATTCCGTAAATAGCGTCGAATGCGACAAAGTAATAAACAGTTTATCAGGACAACTTATGGGGCCTTCTCTAGGATTGTCCCTGACCAACATACAGGCCTGCGCCATTTCACGACAGATACTGCCGCACAATACCGCCGTGGAAAATCAAATGGCAAGGGAGCAGAACTGGATAGCAAAGAAGTATAATGAGTGTGGCACCCATACTATAAACGGAAGAACCGTTGATTATAGATCTTGCGATGCAGATCCGCCATCAGGAGTTGAAAAAAATACGACGACCAGACCATGCTGCAAAGAGAATACGGCCTCCGTGCCCCAAACGCGAACAGAAGAAAGGCAAAACAGAATAGATTGCGAAAGGCGGGGCCACGAGTGGGTAGACATAGATGGCTCTGGACACTATATTTGCAATACTTCGCCTGCCCGGAACGAACACTCTGTCAACAGCTCAGGGATGCCGGCTGCTACCTCGATAGAAGCGTTGTCAAGCACATCGCAAATACTACTAGACGACTAACATAACTGCCGCTCCGGTACTGTCAACACAGCAAAATTTGCTTTTAGCGCTTGCGATGCAGAGCCGCCAGAAGGGGCTACAAAAAATCCGAACAGACAGTGCTGCATAAATAACACAATAGCCATCAAATCTCCGCGTCCCTTCGACCCCCTGCCCGCCGCCACCTACGCGCAGAAGCTGCAGGTCATGGACATAGTAAGGCGCATGACCTTCGTCTCCGCCGCCGAGGAAAAGCTGTCATGCTCGGAGCAATTCAAGCACATACAAAATGAAACCGAGCGCAACGCCGAAATCTACGAATGCGAGGCGAAAAAGCAGGCCAAGACCAACCGCACCGCGCAAACCGTCGCCGTCATCGGCTCGGCGGTCGGCACCGCGGGCTCGGCCGTCTCGACCATAGTAAGCGGCGTGGTCATCGCCAAAATCAACGACGTCATCAAAAACATAAACGAATGCAGGGGATCGTTCTGATGAAAAAGATATTCGCATTCTCGCTCGTCCTTCTCCTCCCCTTCGGCGCCATGGCCGAGGATGCGCCCGCGCCCAAAAGCGAGCAGGGAATGAAATTCGAGGAGCTGCAGAAAAAGAACGGCAGCCTGTCCCAGCAAAAGCTGATTTCCGAAAACAATCTCCGCATGGCGGAGGCCAAGCTGAAGCAGGCGACGCAGAAGCTGAACAAGATACAGGCGGAACGCTCCATGTCCGCCGACATCTGCGGCGGGATACCAAGCGGCGAAATGGAAAAGGTCCGGAACCTGGCGATCGGCACGACCGTGGTTTCCGGCGTGGGCACGCTGGCCGGCGGCGCATCCATACTGTCCCAAACCGGCGTCATCGGCGGCGGCGGGAAAAAGGCGGCGGCCGGCGATAGCGGAACCGGGGCCGGCGGAGAAAACGCAGTGCCGGCGGCGGCAAGCACGGCCGGCGGATTGCAGAAGGCCACGACGCTGACCCATGTCACGACAATCGGTTCGGCCGTAACGTCCGCGGCCTCCTCGGTCACGACCGGCGTCGCGCGCTTCTCCGTCGACTTCGACGGGATAGCCCGGCGCATGAAGGAATGCCAGAACAGCTTCAGCCTCGATTACTAGCGCCGCAGGATTCGGGCGGCGAAGCTGTCCGGGTCTGAAAGCGCCTTCTCCGTACTTCTCCCCATGGACAGCTCGTGCGCGAACGACACCTCCGTCATACGTTTGAACGGCTTGTCGAAATACCTGTCGCCCAAGTGCGCGTCCAGAGCATGCGGCCGCGCGTGCGCCAGCATCGGTATCTTCCTGAATTCGGCCGCGGCCTTCCTGTCGCCCTCGGCCATCGCTATCATCATCAGTCCGGCGAGATTCGGATGCGGCGCTGAATTCTCGCGCCTCCAGTACTCGGTAAGGCACAGGCGCCACGCCTCGGCCAGCCAATGCCGCGGCGTCGAATGCACCAGGAAGCTCTCCGCCCCCGCATGCCCGGATTCGGCCGGCGTGCGGAACAGGAAAAACCGCGTCTTGCCGACGTGCGCCGGCACGAACGAGGTCATGAATGTCGTCGCGGAAATGAAATATCCGCCGTGCTCGGCCAGAAGGTACGTCATCAGCAGGTCGGCGAAATGCCCGTCGTCGATAATCCCCTTCGCGCGCTTTTCGAGGATGAAATCGGGCAGCTTCGCATAATCAGCGACGTTCGTTTCATCGACGATTTTCGCCGTCCGCCCGCCCGCGAATTTCCGGACCGATCGCATGCATGCGGCGACCAGCGGCGGCGCGGCGGCCTCCCCCTGCGCCCAGAACTGCCATATCAGAGGCGCGCGCTCCCCTTCCTTCTCGGTGTGCAGGCCGGAAAGCATGGGAACATAGCTCGCCTTCAGGTATTCGACGACCCTGGCCGCGCTATGCCGGTCGACGGCGTCGCGCAGGCGGTGGCGCAGGCCTCTCCCCGGCACGAACGCGGCCGCGATATCGGCGATTATTTTCGAAAGCTTAGGCGCCATTGTCCATTTCTCCTAATAAGGTTTTTTTCAGATCGTCCAGGCCGGCGCCGGAAACCGCGGAAATCGCGACGACCGTCTTGCGGGACGCCCTTTTTAGCGCGGCGACCTTCGCCTTTATTTCATCCTCGCCAAACGAGTCGATTTTGTTTAATACGATTATCTCCGGCTTTTTCTCCAGCACTTTGCCGTAATTCTTCAGCTCCCGCCGTATCGTCCTGTACGCGCCGGCGACATCCTCCGCCGTCCCGTCGACAAGATGCAGCAGCACGCGCGTGCGCTCCACATGTCCAAGGAAACGGTGACCGAGCCCCACGCCCTCGGATGCCCCCTCGATAAGCCCCGGCACGTCCGCAACTACATACTCCCGGTCGTACAGGTACAGCACGCCCAGGTTCGGAAACAGCGTCGTGAACGGATAGCCCGCGATTTTCGGCCGCGCCGCGGTCAGCACGGACAGAAGCGTCGACTTGCCCGCGTTCGGAAACCCGATAAGGCCGATGTCGGCGATAAGCTTCAGCCGCAGCCATACGGCAAGCTCGTCGCCCGGCCGTCCCGGGTCGGCGCGCTCGGGGGCCTGGTTCGTCGAGGATTTATAGTGCGCGTTGCCGAACCCGCCGCGCCCGCCGGCCGCCGCCAGCACCTCCTGCCCCTCCCGCGTCATGTCGGCGATAACGGTTTCCTTGTCCTCCGCCAGGATTTCGGTTCCGACCGGCACCTTCACTATAAGGTTCCTGCCGTTCCTGCCGTGGCGCTCCGAACCTTCGCCGGGACGGCCGTTCTCGGCCTTGAAATGCTGCTGGTACCGGAAGTCGATAAGGGTGTTCAGGTTGCGGACGGCAGTGAAGATTATATCGCCGCCGTCGCCGCCGTCCCCTCCGTTCGGCCCGCCGTATTCGATGAACTTTTCGCGTCGCCACGAAAGGCACCCTGCCCCGCCGTCGCCCGCCTTCAGATATATTTTCGCCTGGTCGAGAAATTTCATAGCGACTCAAGGGTACAACGATGAAAGGAAAAAGTCTATTCGAATTTGAACATGCCTGTCTGGCACGCCTTCCAAAGGATTACGTCCAGATAGCCGCGGTTGAGTCCGGTTTCGCGCTCCAGCGCCGAAAACATTCGGTCGCACGCATCCCGCACCTCCGGCCTCAGCGGAAAACCCTCGCTCATGCCCGAGCCTCCGCAAAGCGCGATGCCCAGGCGCTGTATCCACACGTCGTATTTGACGTTCGTGATCCCGAGGTTGCGGGCAAGGTGGCTTTTCGTAATCTCGCCGATATGCGGCAGCCGCCCCAGGTATTCGATTTTCAGCCCGTCGTCCGGTATGGCGTAGAAGCGGTCGCGGTACGCGTGGCGCCCGTTCCATATCTTCGCGATCGCCCGCACCTTGTTCAGATTGCCGAATATTTTCAGGAGGTTTTCGGGCGTAACCTCGCCGCCCGATTCGATATAGCCGGCGATCTCGTGGAACTTCCGCTTGGCCACCGCCTGCCGGAATCCGCCGGCAAGGATGACGTATATCGCCTCGAAGGCGAATTCGTCCGCGGTCATGACTGGCGGATTGACCAGGCGTTCCTTTATAACCTCGAAGCTGTCCTTGTCCGATCCCAGGCCGGAATCTATGATGTGCTTCTCGACCGCCGACAATACGCCCGCGGAGAGGCGGCCGATGAAGGAATTCGTAACCGTGCAGAAAACTTTCGCCATTACTTTACGGAATCGAGGATTGATTGCAGCTTGTCCATGGTTCGGTCCAAGACCGCCGCCTCGCGCTCCGCCACCTCGTAGGCCTTGCCCGAGTACCGGGCGAGAAGCTCCGCGTCGTTCAAAAGCTCGACTACGTGGACGCCCAGATCCACCTCGTCCTCGGCCATGACGACCGCCTCCTCGCGGACGAGGATGTCGTAGGTTTCGAGGAAGCTTGAAACGTTCTTGCCCGACAGCACGGCGCATTTCAGGCGCGCCGGCTCCATGGGGTTGTGCCCGGAAAGGGTATCGAGCAGCGAGCCGCCGACGAACGCGATGTCCGAAAGCGTGTAAAAGAGCCCCAATTCGCCCATGGTGTCCGCGACGTACACGTTCGTGTCCGCGTCTATTTTATCGCCGGCGGAACGCAGGGCGGTCTTGAACCCCTCCGCCTCGAACAGCGCCTTTAACTGCGTCCCGCGGGCGGGATGGCGCGGCGCGGCGACGAGAAGCGCGTCCGGAAACGACCGCATCACCGCCCGGTGCGACGAGGCGACGAGCACTTCCTCCCCCTCGTGCGTGCTGGATGCGACCCAGGTCCTCCGCCCGCCGACGCTCGCCTGCATTTTCGCAAGCTCGCCGGGATCGCACGAAAGCGCCGGCACGCCGTACTTCAGGTTGCCGACCGACACCGCGACAGGGGCGCCCATGGCCAAAAGCTTCCTCCTGTCGTCGTCCGACTTTCCGAAAACGTATATGAACGCAGACATCAGCTTCCTTATCATCGGGGAATGCAGCATCCAGCGGTTGAACGACCTGTCCGACACGCGCCCGTTCAAAAGCACAAGCGGCACGCCGAGGGATTTCGCCGACAGCATCAGGTTGGGCCAGAAGTCGCTGTCCACGAAAAAGCCCAGGGCGGGCTTCCAGTATCCGAGGAAGCGGTCGACGTACGCGCGCCGGTCGACGGGCAAAAATTGGTGTATCCCGCGCTTTCCCGCGAGCTTTGTCGAAATACTTTCCGCGCCCGTCACGGTGGTCGTGGTCACAAGGGCGGTGACGTCGGGATATTTTTCAAGTATCCGGTCGATGACCGGGACGATCGAGTTCGATTCGCCGACCGAGGCCGCGTTGAACCAGAACACCCGCCCCTTCGGCCGCGCGGCGGTGGCATGGCCGAAGCGCTCCTGCCGGCGGGATTTATCCGGGCTTTCCAGTCCCTTCAGGCGCCGCCGGAACAGCACGAGCCGGACGAACGGCTTCGACAAGAACGCGAACAGCCTGTACAGAAACAATTTCATTGCGCACCTCTAGCGTTGGACAACGATTATGGTACAGCCGCCGCGGAAAAAATGCAAGCGGGAAACCCGGGGCGCCGAAGTCATTCCGGCCGCGCGCCCATTTCGCGGTCCAGCCTGTCGCTTTCGGCCGTCATGACGCGGGTCAGCTCGCCGCGTATGCGCGCGATTTCCGCGCGGTCCGCACGCTCCGGCACGAACACGAAATCCCCCGCCTCGATGACCGAGCGCGAAAACGGCCGTATCAGCATGTACCTGTCCCAGGTCCTGAGGAATTTGGCGCGGCTGGCCGATATGTAGAGCGGCACTATCGGCGCGCCCGTCATTTTCGAGAACAGGAACACGCTGTCGGTGACGAAAGTTTTCGCCGGCCCCAGCGGCCCGTCGGGGGTAATGCCGACCGACACCCCGGACTTGAGCGCCTTGACCAGCTTGAAGGCGACCTCCTTGGCGCTTGCGGCCGACCGTTTGGCCGACATGACGTTCCTGACGCCCAGCCAGCGGTATATGTTGCCCATCACCCGTCCGTCGCGGTGGGTCGAAAAAACCCCGCATATCGGATGGCGCCGGATGCCGATTTTCTGCCGCCATATCTTCATCATGAAAAGCCCGCGCGAATGCCAGAACACTATTATCACCGGCTTGCCGCGCCCTACGTATTGCTGAAGCCGCCCGATATTCCTGTACTCCGTCGGCGACAGTGCCTGCACCAGCCGCACGAGCGCCACGCCGACGGCCGAGGCGATCCAGATTGCGGCCGGCGTCCTGAGGATGCTTTTAACGATTTTTTTAACATGCGCCATTCAAACCCGCCCCACCCGTCAAATGCTTTCCTTGCTGGCGAAGGCCAGCTCCGCGTTGAGCTTCTCCTGCCCGTCCTTGCCGGACTCCGGCCTAAGCTTTTTCCCGAGCTTTGGGGAAAGCTCGCGCACGGACGGCTTCCTGTCGATTTTTTCGACGTACAGCGAGGAGGCCGGAAGCGCGAACGCCGCTCCGCTTTCCTCCACCACTTCCTTCACCTTCAGGAGCAGCCGCTCCTTTATCTCCATGAATTCGGTGAACACGTTCGTGTTGGTGAAGCATATCATCGCGATGTCGATGGACGATTGCCCGAACTGGTTCAGCCTGACCTGCAGCGTCGCCTCCGGCGGGTTCACGAAATCCGGGGATGCGGTCATGTAGTCCTCGATTTCCTGCCGTATGTACCGGAGCTGCGCCGCGCTCGTCCGGTATTCCAGCTGTATGTTCCAGTCTATGCGCCGGTAAAGCCGGGAGGAAAAGTTCATCACCGCCGCGTCGGCCAGCGTGTTGTTGGGCACGTACAGCGGGGCCTTGTCGAATTTGCGGATAAGGGTGGAGCGGAAGCCTATGTCCTCGACTATGCCCTCTATCGGATATCCGCCGTTCTCGGTGCGGATGAAATCGCCTATGCCGAACCGCTTCTCCGATATTATGGCCATGCCGGAGACTATGTTCTTGAACATGTCCTGCGCGCCTAGGGCGAACGGCAGCCCCACCACGCCGACGGAGGCGATCAGCGTGCCAAGATGCACATCCATCCGCTGCAGGCACAGCAGGCATCCGGTAAGCGCGATCATGAATTTCGCGATGCGGGAAACCCAGGACAGGACGACCGCGTTCGAACGCCCGTCCTGCCGCTTCAGCATCAAGATAGCCGGATCCACGGACGAATACAAAAGCCATACCGCGTTGAATATGAACAGTATCCGGAGCGCACCGCGCGTGTAAGCCGCCATATGCGCCGGCACGTGCGCGACGTTCAGGGCCAGGTACGCGCCCGCGACTATCGGCACGAAGGAGAGAGGACGACATGTCTCGCGGAACAGCCGCTCCTGCTCGTACGTGATTTTCTTGACGGCGAGGAAGCTAAGCAGCCTGCCGCTTGCGAAATGCAAGAGCTCCCTCAGGAAGAACGACGACAGCAGTATCACCGAGGCGGAGAACACGCGCCCGGACGCGGTCATCCGGCACCAATAATAAAATTCGGAAAACAAATCCTGGGTTGAATCGAACATCGCGCCTCGCCTTTCACTTTCATACAATTATAGCAAAAAATTAAAGCGAAATCCAGAGGATTATGGAAAACGGAAAAACGACCCGCGGAAAAGCCGCATGCGCGTCCGGCCTGTCCCGGCGAAGGCCGGGATGATTTCCGGAACCGAAGCAGCACCTCGGAAACTCCGGAAGCCGGGCTTAGTGTTTCTGGGCAAGGATAGTCCGCTTCCCGGTCGAATCCGGCGCGGACAGTATGCCGGCCTCCTGCATGCGCTCGATGAGGTTGGCGGATTTGTTGTACCCTATGCCGAGCTGCCGCTGCAGGTACGAAATCGAAGGCCGGTCGCTCGACAGGATTATCTGAACTGCCTGCCGGTACAAATCGTCCTCGGCGCTTTTGGCCGACATCTTGTCCAAAAGGCTCAGGGGGGAATCGCCGGAGGGCTTTTCGGCCGTGACGGCCTTCACATAGTTGGGCTTGGCCTCCGACTTCAGGTGCGCGGCGACCCGTTCCACCTCCTCCTCGGTGACATACGCGCCGTGTATGCGGATGAGGTTGCCGCCCATCGCCATGTACAGCATGTCGCCCTTTCCCAGCATAAGCTCCGCCCCCTGCTCGTTGATTATGGTGCGGCTGTCGATTTTCGAGGCGACGCGGTAGGCTATGCGGTTCGGGAAGTTGGACTTTATCGTGCCGGTGATGACGTCGACGGAGGGACGCTGCGTCGAAAGGATAAGGTGTATGCCCGCCGCGCGCGCCATAGCGGCCAGACGGGCTATCGCGGCCTCCACCTCCTTGCCGGCGACCAGCATCAGGTCGGCCATCTCGTCCACTACGACGACGATGTAGGGCATAGGCTTTATTTCTATCCTGCGCTCCTCGAACACGGGCTCGCCGGTCGCGGGATTGAAGCCGGTCTGCGCCTCGCGCGTGATGAACTTGCCCGCCATGTTCGCGGCCTTCGCGTTGTAGCTTTCGATGTTTTTGGCGCCTAAGGCGGACATGTTCTTGTTGCGCTCCTCCATCTCCCTGACCGCCCACTTGAGCGCGGCCACCGCCTTGGCCGGATCGGTCACGACGGGGATAAGCAGGTGGGGGATGCCGTTGTATATGCTGAACTCCAGCATCTTCGGGTCGATCAGGATGAACTTGATTTCATCCGGGGCGAACTTGTAGAGGAGCGACAGGAGCATGGCGTTCACGCCGACCGACTTTCCGCTGCCCGTCGTGCCGGCGATAAGCAGGTGCGG
>JAISNH010000062.1 GCA_031276335.1 Rickettsiales bacterium | reverse complement strand
GCCCGCCGTCACCCTTGCGTTCCGGCGCATGCTCCGCCCGATATCGGCCCGGCGCGATTTACCGCCAAAGGTTCATGGCTTGCTGATTCGTCGAATGACAAATGCCGAATGGAGATATGGATGCCGGCGCATTTGATTCAAGAAATCAAAAATTGTCGCGGACGAACTTTTTAAGGCGGCCCCACGCGCCATTTCCGTGCCCCTCTTCGGAGCGCCCCCAATACCGCCGCGCCGCCGGCGCGCGGGTGAAGCTGAACATGACGAGCCCGAACAGGGCGGCGTATTCGGGAAGCGCGTATTTTTCCTCCGTCCCGTCCGGCCTGCGGGCGGCGCCGACGCGGGCGGGCAGGCCGAAAACCTCGGACGCGATTCCGGATATTCCGGCCATGTTCGCCCCCCCTCCGGTCAGGGCCACGCGCTTCACGAACGCGGAAAAATCGTTGTCGGCGACATATTTCCTCACGACCTCGAACACCATCCCCATCACCGGGCGGACTACGTTCAGCACGTCGGCCTTGCTGAAGCTCCGCTCCGCGCCTTCGGCGTCCGCGGCATTCGCGTATTCGGAAAAATCCACCGCCTCGGGCGGCGCCGCGCCGTATTTCAGTTTCAGCCGCTCCGCCTCCGCAAACCCGATCTCCATATGCTTGCAAAGCCGGCCCGTCACATAGTCGCCGGCAATGGGCATCTCGAACCCGTGGATGAAATTCCCGCCGGCGAATATCCCGGCCGTCAGCCGCGATTTCCCGATGTCGAGCAGCATGGCTCCGGCGCGCTTCTCCGCCTCGGACAGGACGGCCAGGGCGCCCGCGTACGCTGGCGAAACCGCGTCCTCGATTTCTAGGTTGCATTCGGACACGGCTGCCGCGGCATCGTCATACGCGTCCCGGTCGGCCGTGACTATGTGGTACAGTATCTTCAGCTCGCGGGCCTCCTTTCCGATAGGGTCGGCCACCGCGCGTTCCCCATCGAGGACATAGCGCGCGGGTATTACGTGCAGGATGACGTTCCTGTCGCAGTCGATCGAGCCCTTCACGTCCAGCCTTTTGGAGCATTTGAATATGTCGTCCTCCACGACGGTCCTGCATGAGGAGAACGCGGTCGAGGAGCTGAGCAGATGCGATCGGCATTCGAATCCGGAAAACGAAACGCAGGCCTTGGATATGCGGATGCCGGCGACCGATTCCGCATCCGCCACCGCCCTGTTTATCGCGCCGGCAAGGCCCTGGCCGGGAAATAGGGGGGATGTCGCGGCCGACATGACGGCCGGACGCGCGGAGGACGAGGCCACCGCTATGGCGCACGAAACCTTCGAGCAGCCTATGTCGAGGAATCCGAACGGGGCTTCCGCCGCAAGAACTTCCGCCATGCTACCTCCGCGGTTTCACGAGTATTTTTTCGGGATTGCGGGCGTCGATTTCGGCGATGTCGCGCTTTAGTACCGCCTGCCGCCGGTTCAGCTCCTCGATTTTGAGGAGCGAGGCCGCCGCGTCCTCGGAAGCCAGTTTTATCAACAGGCCGCCCTCCACGCCGAACAGGATTATGTTCCAGCGCGTCCGGTTCACCAGCTGCATCGCGGCCAGGTTGCCGTAGATGTCGGGAAATCCCCGGAGGAAGCCCAGCATGCCGGCGGCCTCCCTGTTCGCGCCCTCGCCGGAGATCAGCACCTTCGGAACGTGCGCGGAGCCGGCGGACAGGACGTTGCCGTCCTCGTCGACCGGATGATACGCGCCGTCCCGGTACATGTACGCGATTACGTTCTTCGCCTCTATCGTGACTGCGATTTTGCCGGGATACGCGCGCCGGACGGAGGCGTTCTTCACCCACCCGAGCGATAGCACGGCATCCAGGATCCCCCTCGTGTCCGCCTCCGCTATCGGGCGGTCGGCCGCAAACCCGTCGACGATTCCCCGTATCTCCTCGGCGGCCTCGTCCTCGTCCATGGGAATTTCGTTCGCAAACGCGGCTTCGGACGATTCCATGGGAACCGCATCTACGCCGACCGTATTCTGGCGAAGGACGACCGCGACGTACGCCGCGGCCAGCGCGCCGGACATAAGCAGGCATGCCGACTTCACCCTTGCGAAAAATTCCTTCATATAAATAATCCCAGCTCGTAAAAAACCGGCGGCCTGTTCGGCCTGCCCCGTAGAAGGAAGGCCGGGGCGGTTTTTTGCTCCTTTATTATCCGGTCGAAAAATTTTGGCGGACATTGGCCTGCAATTTTTCGGTTGTTTTATCTTACCATATTTTTTGCTTTTATTGAAGGGAAATCATTATATAATAGCGCTTAGAAGGGAATTTGGGAATGGGCGCGAAGAAATTGACATTGTCGGAAAAGAAACTGCGCCTTAGGGAGCTCTCCGAAAAGCTGGAGCGCTACGACCGCGAGTATTACGAAGACGACGCGCCCAGCGTGACGGATGCCGAATACGACGCTGTGAAGCGCGAGGCGCTCGAGCTCGAAAGGCAGGTCGGCGCCGCCGACTTGTTCGGCGCGGCCCCCATATCGGAAAAGGTCGGCGGACGGGCGAAGGAGGGCTTCGGGAAAATCACGCACTCAATCCCGATGCTGTCGCTCGACAACCTCTACACCGACGAGGACCTGCGCGAATTCGCGGAACGCCTGCGCAAGGATATGGGACTGCCCCCGGACGGCGGCTTCGAGCTGGTCGCCGAGCCGAAAATCGACGGCCTCGGCTTTTCCGCCGTGTATAAGGAGGGCGCGTTCGCATACGCCGCCACGCGCGGCGACGGCGCCGTCGGCGAGGACATAACCGAAAACATGAGGACGGTAAGGGGGCTGCCGCTCGCCTTGTCCGGAAGCGGCATTCCGGAATTGCTGGAAATCCGCGGCGAGGTCTATATGGGCAAGGACGACTTCATGCGGCTGAACAAGTCGCAGGAGGAAACCGGAGGAAAGCTGTTCGCCAACCCCAGGAACGCCGCGGCGGGCAGCCTGCGCCAGCTGGACCCCGAAATCACGCGGCGGCGCGGGCTTTCCTGCATCGCCTATACGTGGGGCGAGGTTTCTGGAACGCCGCCGTGGAGCACGCAGGCGGAATTCTACGCGTTCGCGAAATCGCTCGGCTTTGCCGTGCAGCCGGTGTTCCGGCTGTGCCGCGACGAGGCGGAGCTGCTGGCGTTCTACCGCTCGCTGGAGGCCGAACGGCATTCGATTCCGTTCGACATCGACGGCGTGGTGTACAAGGTGAACAGCCTCGCGCTGCAAAAAAAGCTGGGCTTCATAGCCCGCGCGCCGAAGTGGGCGATAGCGCACAAATTCCCGCCGCAAAGGGCGATAACCAAGGTCCGCGACATCGTGCTGCAGGTCGGGCGTACCGGCGTCGTGACCCCGGTTGCGGAGCTGGACCCGGTGGGCGTCGGCGGCGTGATGGTCGCGCGGGCGACGCTGCACAACTACGACTATGTCGCGGCCAAGGACATCCGCATGGGCGACATAGTCTACATCGAGCGCGCCGGCGACGTGATACCGCAGGTTGCGGGCGTGCTGTTCGACAGGCGGGAGCCCGGCGCAAGCCCGTTCGCCCCCCCGGCGGCCTGCCCCGTATGCTGCGCGGCGCTGATAAGGAAAGACGGGGAGGTGGCACTGCGCTGCCCGAACCCGGCGTGCCCCGCGGTGGCGAAGGAGTATTTGAAATACTTCATCTCGAAGGGCGCGTTCAATATCGACGGCATGGGCGACGCGCTGGTCGAATTGTTCTATGACAAGGGCTGGCTGCGCGAACCGGCGGACATATTCAAGCTTGAAAGGGAGCATGGAGCCGAGATAGAACTGCTCGACGGCTTCGGCAGCAAGTCCGCCGCCAACCTGTTTGCCTCGATAGAACGCGCGCGGGGCGTGCCGCTCGACAAGTTCGTGTACGCGCTGGGCATCTGCGGCGTTGGCTCCGCGACTTCGCTCCTGCTGGCCGAACATTTCGGAAGCCTAGACGGGCTAATGCGGGCAACCCCCGGCGAGCTAGTCGGCATATACGGCATCGGCGAGGTCATGGCCGCGGACATATCCGGCTATTTCGCGGACGCGGAAAAACGGGCGACAGTGGAGCGGATCGCAGGCGAGGCCAGGATTGGAAACCCGGAAAAGCGGAAGATCGACAAGGGCAACCCGCTGTTCGGGAAAACGGTGGTGTTCACCGGCACGCTCGCGCGGCTGGGGCGAAAGGACGCGGAGAAACTGGCGCGCGGCATGGGCGCCCGGCCGACCGCGGGCGTCACGAGGAAAACCGACCTTGTCGTCGCGGGGGCGGAGGCCGGCTCCAAGCTCGAAACCGCGAAAAAGCTTGGCGTCAAAGTGATTGGCGAGGACGAATTTCTAGAGCTGGCAAAAGCCTAGCCGTTTTCTTTCTTATTTGCTATGCCAATAATTTTCTGCAGTATTTCATCGTTTTTCAGCTTGGAGCTGGCTATCTCCAACCCCTCGGCGCCCACAACGAAGTTCTTATCCTTGACATTTTTTCTGGCGTTTGCAAGCCTGATGTCTATATATTCATCGATGCCGTCAAGTCCCAATGGGTCTAGCAATTTATGGCTTAAATAGTTTTTCATAAATTCAAACATTTTTTTATACGGGGGGCCGTATTGCATGCCATCCTGATTAGGATAAACATAATTATAGGTTTTTTTAATTAGCAAATCAACGTAATCGTCATCGCCCAAAACACTGAAATTTTGCTTCAGGGAATCGAAAAAATCCTTGTGTTTCATTTTTGTCAAATGATCTACGCCTTTCAATATGGCTTTTTCCGGATCAACTTTTCTACCTTGGAATATCTTTGAATTAATAGCAGCTATATTACCTTTTATCTTATTACGAATCTTGGAGTCCCGCATTTCATTAGCCATCGATTGCTGGTTATGGTACAGCATACCGGCATTATAAATATCTGAATCGTAAAAACAGTCATCTACTTTATCTTTTGAAAAGTAATCCTTTCTATCTCTTTCCTGTTTTTTCCACATATCCACGGGAGCCTTCAAATCCGCCTCCAGATTCTCGTATTGCGCAATGCTTTCTACCGAGGCATCCGCGGCCATATCGGCCTTTTTCCGTTCAGGATCTTTTATTCCATTTTTATATTCACCGACTTCGCTTCTTATTTTATCCAAAAACCCGGCGACTTTTCCAAACATAGTTTCCTGAAACTTGTTTTGAGCTAAAAAATTATCCCAGTCACCGCGCCTCTCCTCAATTATCATATTATTATGCAGATAAAACTCGTTGTTTACATGATGAATTAAAATCGACTTTCTTAATTCCTTCAATATATCGGAAACTTTCTGCCTGGTTTCAAGCATATTCTCGATTGTCATATTTTCTATAAGGCTATTTATAATATCCTTTGCTACTTCTGCCCTAACCTCGAACTTCGACATTGCCATTTTCGCGCCCTTCCTTTCTTTATGAAACTTTTCACATTATACCCGATTCCCCCCATTGCAAGCAAGACAAAAAAACGAACTTGTCTTT
>JAISNH010000028.1 GCA_031276335.1 Rickettsiales bacterium | reverse complement strand
GTGGGACTTGTCGGCGGGCGGGAGGAAAGCTTTTCGCTGTTCAGGGATATTTTCATAAGGCTCGTCGAGAATGCCGTGCGGCTGAAGTCCGGCGCCGTCGTGAGGTACGTTTCCGATTCCGAGCGCGCGGCGGTATCGGCGCTTGCCGGGCGGGCGGGCGGCGCGGATGCGCTTTTCGCCCTTCGCGATTCGATTGTCGGCGGGTTTGCGCTTGTCGGCGCGCTGAACCTCGACATTGCCGCCGCCGCCGTCAGCGCGTTTGAAAGGCTGAGGGATGTTCGTTGATTCCCATTGCCATATCGATTTCGCCCCCGCGCCGGAACGTGCCGGAATAGTCGAGCGCGCAGGCGCGGCCGGCGTTGGATTGATGCTGAACGTCGCAGCCTCGCCCGGTTCTTTCGACGCCGTTTTGAAGGTTGCGGAGGAAAATCCGTCCGTGTTCGCCGCCATAGGCGTGCACCCGCACGAAGCCGAAGCCATGGCCGATTGCATGACGGAGGAAACCCTGCTCGCCCGCGTAAGGGGCGGCGGCAAGGTGATCGCCGTGGGCGAGACGGGGCTCGACTATTCGCGCCCGGACGCGGACAGGGATCGGCAGAAGCGGAGCCTTCTGGCGCACATAAGCGTCGCGCGCGAAGCCGGGCTGCCGCTTGTCGTGCACAACCGCGATTCTAGCGGCGATATGGAGGAGATTCTTTCGCGCGAGATGAAGCGCGGCGCGTTCAAGGCCGTAATCCACTGCTTCACGGGCGGCGAAAGATTCGGCCGCGCGATGCTGGAGCTCGGATTCCCGCTGTCCGCCTCCGGCATAATCACGTTCAGGAATTCGGAGGAGCTCCGCCGCATTTTCGCCGGCGTCCCGCTGGACAGGCTGCTGATAGAAACCGACAGCCCCTTCCTTGCCCCCGCGCCGTACCGCGGGCGCGTCAACGAACCCGCGTTCGTGGTCGAGGTCGCGAAAACGCTGTCCGAAATAAAGGATGTGCCGCTGTCCGAAATCGAACGCGCGACTGAGGATAATTTCAGGAGCTACTTCGGGCTCTGAGCCAAAAGCTCCGCCGCCATTTTATGCCACTCCGAATCCGGATAGTTGACCTGCAGCAGGCGCGCCATGTCTTCGGCCGATTCGCGCTCGTTTATGATAAGGTAGAGCTCGACGGCGCGGAAAAGCGCCTCCGGTACGAAAAGCGAGGTCTGGTACCTCGCGATTACGGTCTGGTATCGGTTCAGGGCGGCGATGACGTTCTTTTTCCGGAGCAGCTCTTTGGCGGTGAACATCTCTTTGGCGGCCAGGTTGTTCCGCGCGATGATGATTTTCGGCTTCACGTCGGCGGCGTATTCGGAATCCGGGAACGCCTTTACCAGCTTCTCCATGCTTGCAAGCGCCAGCTCGGTCGCCCTCTGGTCGCGGTTGACGGGCGACATCTGGTCGTAATACGACATCGCGATCATATATGTCGCGTACGGCACGAGGGGGCTTGACGGGCGGTACTTGGCTAGTTTTTCGAAGGCCTCTATCGCCTCCGCGTACTTCCCGTCCATATAGTATGAGTATCCGGCCATGATCCACGATTTCCCGACAAGCGTGGAATAGGGGTGGTTGTATTCGATCTGCATGAATTCCTGCGCGGCGGGCGCGTAGTATTCCTCGCGCAGGCTTGCAAGGCCGATGTCGTATATTTCCCGGTCGGTCTTCGCCGCATAGTCGATGTTTCCGCCGCCCCCGCACGAGGCGAGGATGACCGCGGCCAAACCGCGAAAGATTTTTTTCATTTCCATCTCTTTTGTATTGCCTGGGTGGAATTTATGATATAGCATAAGTTCCGGTAAATAAAGGACTTTTTGAGTTGAACGGGCTTTTTCTTAAAAATACCGCCGTAGTGGGGGCGCTTACGTTCCTAAGCCGGATAAGCGGGTTTGCGCGCGACCTGTTCGTCGCGAAATACCTTGGCGCGGGGCGGCTGTCCGACTGCTTTTTCGTCGCCTTCAAGATACCGAACGTTTTCCGCGCGATATTCGCCGAGGGCGCGTTCAACTCCGCCTTCGTGCCGATATTCTCCGGCATAGTGCATACCGAGGGCAAGGAGAGGGCCGGGGAATTCGCCAGATCCATCTTCGCGCTTTTGTGCTACATGCTCTTGGTCTTCACGCTTCTGGCCGAGGTTTTCATGCCGTGGGTGGTGGCGGTTTTCGCGCCCGGATTCGAGGCCGAGGCGGACAAGTTCGCGCTCGCGGTCGGCCTTTCGCGCATAATGTTCCCGTTCCTGTTCTTCGTGTCGGTTTCGTCGTTCTTCGGCGCGATACTGAACTCGATAGGCCTGTTCAAGCCGTACGCGCTGATGCCGATAGTGCTCAACCTGGTCATGGTGTTCTCGCTGATGTTCTGCGCGATACTGGAGCCCGCGACAGCGTACGTGCTTTCGTGGAGCCTCTGGGCGGCCGGAGCGGTGCAGATATCCTATCTCGGCTTCATCGCGTACAGGCGCGGCTTCGGCGTGGTGTCGTTCGGCTTCGAAATCTCTCCGCCGGTGTCCAGGTTTTTCAGGAGGATACTGCCCGGCCTGGTAAGCGCGGGCATATACCACATCAACATAATGATAGGCGGCATATTCGCAAGCGGCACGAACGGGGCGGTGTCGTGGATATACTACGCCGACCGCCTGAACCAGCTTCCCGTGGGCGTGATCGGCGTCGCGGTCGCAACCGTCCTGCTTCCCAGCATATCGAAGGAGATGAAGCTGGGACGCATGAACCGCATGAAGAAGACGTTCGACGATTCGATCCGGCTGTCAAGCCTGCTGGTGATCCCGTGCGCGGCCGGGCTTGTCGCGCTAAGCTATCCGCTGATACGGGTGTTTTTCGAACGCGGGGCGTTTTCCGCCGCCGACGCTTTCGAAACCGCGCGCGTCCTTTCCGTGCTGTGCTTCTCGTTGCCGGCGCTCGTGTACGTGAAGCTTTTCGCGAACGCGTTCTATGCTAGGGGCGACACGAAGACTCCGATGATTGCCTCCCTGCTGGCGCTGATCGTGAACGTTTTCCTGTCGGTCGTTTTGAACCGCGCCTTCGGCTACGTGGGCGTGGTCGCCGCGGTTTCCGTATCCAGCTGGCTCGGGCTGGCCGCGCTGTATTTTGAAAGCTGTCGCCGCGGGCTGGTGAAGGTATACCGGCGCACGCTGTCCGACATTGCAAAGATGGCGCTGGCCTCCGTCGCGATGGGCTGGATGGTG
>JAISNH010000045.1 GCA_031276335.1 Rickettsiales bacterium | reverse complement strand
GGTGCTTTTTTACCGGTTGAAATCAGGCGGCATGAAAGAAACCGAGACATTGAAGATTCTCGGCGCGACAAGCCTTGTAGAATCCGTAGGAGCGAGGAAGCTCCGGTCGATGCTGGGCGATTCCCAGAGGAGAAGGATTGCCGAAGCTTTGAATGCCTTGGACGCGACGGATTGCTACCTTTACGACAATTTCCGGCTGGTGGAAAGATCGATTGCCGAACAAAAGCCGGCTAAATTGACAGAAATTGAAAAATAATGGTTGACTTTTGTCTAAATTGGAACTATAATAAAACATAGAGGAAAGAACATGAAAGCATTCATAATGACGCGCGTGTCGTCCGAAAAGCAGGAGGACGGATATTCGCTAGAGGCTCAGAGGGAAAAGCTCCTCGAATACTGCGAGCGCAGGGAGCTTGATGTCGTCAAAATTTCCGAGCTGGTGGAAAGCTCGACCCGGGGCGACAGGAAAGAGTTCGTCGCCATGCTAGACCAAATCCGCAGGGCGAAGGAAAAGATAGCCCTCGTCTGCACTAAGACCGACCGGCTTCAGCGCGGCTATACCCATTTGCCCATTCTCAAGGAGCTGATGCTTCAGGACAAACTTGAAATACACCTCGCGTTCGAGGGGAAGATATTGAACAAGGATTCCAAGTCCAGCGACTGGCTTATGTTCAACATAACGACCGCCGTGGCCGAGGACTTCACGAACAAGATAAGCGAGAATGTGAAGCAAAGCAATGAAAGGAAGATAGCTATCGGCGAATGGTGCGGCGCCGCTCCGCTGGGATACAGGAACATAAGGACGGAGGAGAACAAGTCCGACATAATCCCCGACCCGGAGCGCGATTTCATCCTAAGGCGCATGTTCGAGGAATTTTCGCTTGGCTCCGACACCCTTGGGAGCATAACCCGGAAAAGTAAGGAATGGGGGCTTGTAAGCAAGAAGGGGAGGTATCTCGACGTATCGACCGTATATCAAATATTCGACAACCCGTTTTACTACGGAGAAATGAGGGTGAAGGGAAACATCTATCCGCACAAATACCCGCCGCTGGTTTCGCGCGAGGTTTGGGAGAAGTGCCAGACGACGCTTCACCATAAGGCCAAATGGTTCAAATACGCAAGCCGGCCTAACGTATTCCGGGGAATCCTGAAATGCGCCAAGTGCGGAAACGCCATGAGCCCGAGCACGGCGAAAGGCCATGTCTATCTTTGCTGTTCCTCGTATGCAAGGAAGCATCAGGGCAGGTATTGCGGCAATCCGTTCGTACGCGAGGACGCTATATTGGACCAGCTGGCCGACGAGGTGTTTTCCAAATTCCGCCTGCCCGAGGAGGGACGGGACAAGCTCCTCGCCCTCGTGAACGAAAGCCTGAACGCAGAAACCGGCTTCATGCTTCGCGAAGTAGGTGTGTTGAGGAATCAGGACGACGACCTGCGCCGCAGGATCAGCACCCTGCTCGACCTGTTGACGGACGGGAGTATTACACGGGACGAATACGCCGGAAAGAAGCGCGAGCTCGAGGGAAAGCGGCGCGATATCGAAACCCGCCTGAACTCGTTCGCCAAGGCCGACGATAGGTTCATACTTACCATGGAATCCTTGATATTCCTGGCTTCCAACGCGGCCGGGCTGTTCCGCGGTTTGAATCTCGAGGAAAAGCACGCTCTTATCAAGCTGGTAGTTTCAAACCTGGTGGTAGAGGACAAGAAAGCCAGGTATTGCCTCGCCTCCCCGTTCGATCTGCTTGCCGGTTTGGGCGAAAACAGGAAATGGCTCGGGTGGCAAGATTCGAACTTGCGACCAATTGATTAACAGTCAACTGCGCTACCGCTGCGCTACACCCGAATACCTGAACGCCTCGGCCGCGGCCCGCCGTAATGAAGGCGGAGAGCGGCAAGACGAAGCTATTTATAAACCATGCGCCGCGAATTTTCAAGGTTTTTCTGCGGGCGCCGCCGCAACTTCCGACCCACCCGCGCGCAGTCCCGCCGCCGCCGCATGCGCCGGCCGGGCTGCCTACAGCGCACCGCGTTCGTCCCTGACGTGCAGGGCGTAATCGATAAGCCGCGCGAACTTCTTCGAGGCTGCCGGCATTTTCCCAAGATCGCTGCCCACGCCCACGAATTCGCATCCCGCCTCGACGGCCTCGAACCCGTGTTCCGGGGTATCGTCGACCACCACCACGCGCCGCCCCGAATTCTTATACATCCGGTACGTGCCTAGCTTCGAGCTGCCCGGCGGCAGGAAAATACACTCGTCCCTGCCGAACAGGCCGTTGTCGACCTGCGCCCGCAGGCTTTCCATGCACATGTCGTCCGACTTCCTGCTTATCGACCCGGAGGAACAGATACGGATGTCGGCGAACTCCTTCAATATGGAAATCGCCTCCGGCGCGCCGTCGGCAAGCGGCAATTCGACATAGAGGGAGCTTTCGAAGAAGGGACGCAGCTGCTCGCAATCGTCCGCGTTCAGGCTATTTTGCGCATATCGCTTCAGCAGGCCCGCGAAAACCAGCGGATTCAGGTGTTCCCCGCCCCATTTTATGACGCGTTTCGACAGGGGCGCGCGTATAACCCCGTCTATGTCCAGAATCAGTATAGGTCTCATGATCATGCCGGCTCCTCCATAATTGTCAGGCAACCAATTTAACCTCAAATAATATATTTGTCAAGAAAAATATATCATCATGTGCTTGGCGCCATAGTATATGAACATGGGAAATAAAAAACGGCCGGGTTTTTCCCGGCCGGCCTTATTTTTATTTTTCGGCCGCAGGCAGGCCGAGGAGGCGGCTTTCGGATGTGGCTCAGAACTTCCATTGGAAGCGGCTGCCGTCCCTTTTTATGACTCTGGAGTCGGGAATGCCGGTATCGGTGACCATTCGCTGCACGCGGTCGGCATCGTCCTTCGTCGCGTACTCGCCCAAGCGCACCTTGTAAAGCGTGTTGCCCTCGACGACCGCCTTGAATATCTTGACGGTGCCGATATGCATTATCTTGTTCTTCAGGTTCTCCGCGCGGTCGTAGGTTGAATACGCCGCGACCTGCACATAGTACTCGCCGTTCTCCGCCGTGGCGGGCGTATTGTCGGTTTCCCTTATCACGCTGGCAGGAGCGGCCGCGGGCGCCTGGCACTGCCCGACGTTGGGGGGATAGATGTCCGTGTTGCCGTTCGCCATTGCGATTTCCTTCAGCTTCCTGGATTCGTCTGCTAGTATGTCGACCTTCACGCGCGCCGAACCCTTGGTCTTTATGCCGAGCGCATCCGCCGCCGCGGACGACAGGTCGAGTATCCTGTCGCGGGCGTACGGTCCGCGGTCGTTTATCTTGACTGTGGCGCACATTCCGTTTTCAAGGTTGGCCACGCGGACAAGGGAGGGCATGGGAAGCGTCCTGTGGGCGGCGGACAGCTTGGTTTCGTCGAAAATTTCGCCGTTCGATGTCTTGCCGCCGTTGAAATCCGGCCCGTACCATGACGCCAGTCCGATCTCGCTATAATTGTAGTCCTCGTGGGGATAATACGACACCCCGTCGATAAGATAGGGATTGCCGATCTTGTATCCG
>JAISNH010000026.1 GCA_031276335.1 Rickettsiales bacterium | reverse complement strand
TTCCTTGAAACTATTGTATAAATCCTCCATTCAACCGGCGCCCAGGGCTGGATTTGGCTGCCTTGCCGCCGTTATATGAACCCGAAGTTGTAAAAAAGGCGAGCTTTGCCCGGCTTTTTTACTCTGCCAGAATAAATCGAATCAGGGCGGTTCACGAGCCCGTAAAATTCGATTTAAGGAGTCGAAATGCCAAAGCTGAAAACGAAAAGCGCGCTGAAGCTGCGCTTCCGCCAGACCGCGACGGGGAAAATCAAGGCCTCGCGCGCGGGACACAACCACTTCATGAGGCGCAAGTCCGGCCGCTCGCTTACCGAGGCGGTTCATCCGCAGTACCTTGAAAAGGGCGATTCGCGCCTGCTTGCAAAACTAATGCCTTACGGCGTCAAATAGGAGCTTGAAATGGCACGTGTAAAACGAGGCGTCACCAAACGCAGCCGCCACAAGAAGATTCTGGAGCTGGCCAAAGGCTACCGCGGGCGCAATTCCTCCTGCTACCGCGTCGCGCGCGAAAAGGTCGAAAAGGGCCTTCAGTACGCATACCGCGACCGCAGGAAGAAAAAGTCGACCTTCCGCAGCCTGTGGATCGCCCGCATAAACGCCGGCGTCCGCGAATACGGGCTGACCTATTCGGAGTTCATGCACGCGCTCGACGTCGCGAAAATCGCGCTCGACCGCAAGGTGCTTAGCGACATGGCCTCGCGCGAGCCCGCGGCGTTCAGGGCCGTCGTCGAAAATGCGAAGCGATTTACCGGCAAGGATGAAACCCCCGCGTGATTTCGCTTTTTCTAAGGTGGAAACAATGTTATAATAAGGGGGGCTCGACGCTCCCTTTTAATTTGCGAGGAATGGAAATGGAAGAACAGAAGATTATAGGAAAGATCGATTCGGCCGCGACCGCTGCGGAGCTGGAGGAGCTGCGCGTGGGGCTGCTCGGCAAGTCGGGGCTTCTGACCTCCGCCCTGAAGGGGCTGGGCGGCATGCCTGAGGCCGAGCGCAAGGCCCGCGGAGCGGAGCTGAACCGGATCAGGGATTCGGTCGCATCCGCGATCGAAAGGCGGAAGGAAGCGCTGGAGGCAGCCGAGATAGGCGCGCGCCTCGCCTCGGAAAAAATCGACGTCACGCTTTCGCCACGGCCTGCGCGGAGGGGCGCGGTGCATCCGGTTTCGCAGGTCATGGACGAGCTGGTGCAGATATTCGGGGGCATGGGTTTCAAAATGGAGGAGGGTCCGGATATCGAGGACGATTTCCACAACTTCCTGGCTCTCAACTTTCCGCCCGACCACCCGTCGCGATCGACGCAGGACAGCTTTTTCTTCGACGCGGGCACGCTGCTGCGCACCCAGACTTCCGACGTGCAGATTCGCGCGATGGAGCGGGACGGCGCGCCGGTAAAGATTATAACAATGGGGCGGGTGTACCGCCGCGACTGGGACGCCACCCATTTCCCCATGTTCCACCAGATAGAGGGGTTGTACGTGGACAGGGGCGTGACCATGGCGCATCTGAAGGGCTGCCTGCTCGATTTCCTGAAGGCATTTTTCGAAACCGACGACGTGCCGACGCGTTTCCGCCCGCACTTTTTCCCGTTCACCGAGCCGTCCGCCGAAATAGATGTCCGCTGCACGTTCGAAGACGGCGAGCTGAAGATCGGCGCAGACGGCAGGCGCTGGCTTGAAATACTGGGTTGCGGCATGGTGCATCCGCAGGTGCTTAGGAACGTCGGCGTGGACCCGGATGTCTACCAGGGCTTCGCCTTCGGCACGGGCATTGACCGCCTCGCGATGCTGAAATACGGCATACCCGACGGGCGTAAGATGTTCGAAAGCGACGTGCGCTGGCTGTCGCATTACGGATTCGATCCGCTCGACGTGCCCAGCATACCGAGCGGTTTGAGCAGAAGATAGGAGGCCGGAATGAAATTCACTTTGAGCGCGCTGAAGAAATACCTGAAGACGGACAAGACGCCGGCCGAAATCGCTGACGCGCTGACGCTCCTTGGCCTGGAGGTGGAGGAGATGCGTGACGCCCGCGCTCCCCTTGCGGGGTTCGTCGTCGGCGAAATCGTCGAGGCGGCGCCCCATCCCGACTCCGACCACCTGCGCCTGCTGAAGGTCGATGCGGGGAGTGGTATCCTGCAGGTCGTGTGCGGCGCCCCGAATGCGAGGAAGGGGCTGAAGGGAATCCTGTCGCGTCCCGGCGACATAATCCCTTCGACCGGCGAGAAGCTGAGGAAGGGAGTGATCCGCGGCGTGGAAAGCCAGGGCATGATGTGCTCCGCCCGCGAGCTGGGACTTGGCTCCGAGCACGCCGGCATCGTCGAAATTCCGGCGGATATAGAGGCGGAAGCCGGCGCTCCGGCGCTCTCCGTGCTTGAAAAAATCTATCCTATAGACGTCGTGTTCGACGCGGAGGTCACGCCGAACCGTCCGGACTACCTGGGCGTCATCGGCATTGCGCGCGACCTTGCCGCGGGCGGGCACGGCGAATTCGTCGCGCCGGAAACCAAGGTCGTGAAGGGCGCCTTCGACAGCCCGGTGAGGGTCGAGAACAGGATTCCCGAGGCGGCGAAACAGTTCAACATCCGCTATATAAAGGGTCTCGGGAACGGCGAGAGCCCGGACTGGCTGAAGAATTATTTGTCGGCGGTCGGGGCGAAGGCGATTTCCGCGCTGGTCGACGTGACCAACTATTGCGCCGTGGACATATGCCGCCCGCTGCACGTGTTCGACGCGGACAAGATAAGGGGCGCGCTCAGGATAGATTTTGCGAAGGAGGGCGAGAAATTCGCCGCGCTGGACGGCGGCACGTACGATCTGAAGCCGGGCGACATAGTGATTCGCGACGACGTCGGCATCCAGAGCCTTGGCGGCATAATGGGCGGGATCGCGGCCTCGTGCACGCCGGAAACGAAGAACGTGCTCCTCGAATCCGCGTACTTCGACCCGGCGAATATCCGCCGTACCGCGAAGCGGCTGGGCATAGAATCGGATGCGAAGTACCGGTTCGAGCGCGGCATAGACCCGGCCTCGACGGCATGGGGCATGGAGTTCGCGACGAGGATGATTCTCGACATCTGCGGGGGCGAGGCCTCGCATGTCGTGGAAACGGGCGCGGACCCGCACAGGGAAATCGCGATAGAATTCCCGGTCGCCCATTTCAAGGATCGTATCGGCCTGGACATGGACAGGAAAGACATGGTTGCGATTCTGGAGCGCCTGGGCTGCGTGGTGGAGGCGAAGGGCGATGCGCTCCGCGTCGTTCCACCGTCGTGGCGCGTCGATATGGCGATAAAGGAGGATATAACCGAGGAGCTGCTCAGGATTTACGGATACGACAGGCTGCCGGCGGTTTCCGTGACAGCCGGCGGTATGAGGCCGCTGCTCTCCCCGCTTCAGGCGAGGAAGTCGGCCGCGCGGCGCCTGCTGGCCTCTCTCGGCCTTGTCGAGGTCTATACCTGGTCGTTCATGGACTCCTCGAAGGAAATCGACGTCGCGGCTCCGATACGCCTGGCCAATCCGATAGCCTCCGGCCTGGACGTGATGCGCCAGTCGATAATCCCGAACCTGCTGTCCGGCGTTGCCGAGAATTTGGCGCGCTCGGTGGAAAGCGTCGGGCTGTTCGAGATCGCGCCGGTGTTCAAAAGCGCCGCTCCGGGCGATCAGGCTATTTTCGCCGGCGCGGTGTTCGGCGGCAACGTCGTGGAAAAGGATTGGCGGAGCGCCCCGCGCGCGGCCTCCGCCTACGATGCGAAGGAGGCCATGCTGTCCCTGCTCGCGCTTTATGGAGCGGATGCGGCGAAGCTTAGGTACCGGACGGAAGGCCTGCCTTCCTGGGTGCACCCGGCGAGGGGCGCGGCAGTCGCGTTCGCTGGCAAAATCGTCGGATATTTCGGCGATGTGCATCCTTTGGCGCTAAGGAAATTCGGCATAAGGAATGCTCCGGTCGCGGCCTTCGAGCTAGACCTTGGCGCTCTGCCGGCGGTAAAATCGAAGGGCGCGGCGAAAAAGAAGCTGTCGCTTTCCGAATTCCAGACGGTGTCGCGCGACTTCGCATTCCTGTTTTCCAATGATGTCGCGGCCGACGAGATACTGCGCGCGGCAAGGGGCGCCGACGCGATGATTTCCGACGCGTGGGTGTTCGACGTCTACCGCGGCGCGGAGCTGGGCGGGAAAAAATCGGTCGCGTTGCAGATCGCGGTTTCGCCGGCCGCATCCACGCTTACCGACGGCGAAATCCAGGCGATATCGGACAAGGTGATCGCGAACGTCGCGAAGCTGGGCGGCGCGCTGAGGGACAGGTAGGAGGTGAAAATGGAAAAAATCTGGACTCCGGAAAAGGAGTTTCCGTATGAGATAGAGGGCTTGCGGATACGCCTGCAGGTGCACGATTTGTCGGACAAGCACGTGAAGGAAGCGGTGAGGACGGAACGCGAAAACCTCGACGACATAAAGCAGTGGATGTTCGCCGGCAACTTCGCGACCGAGGAGAAGGCGCGGAGCTTCATAAGGGATCGCGCGGAGTTCTTCCGCCAGAAATACATGGCGAGCTATGCCGTTTACCTGAAGGAGGACGGAAAATACATCGGGCTTGTCGATTTCTTGAACGTCGGCGGCAGGGTCGGCGATGTCAGCTATTACATCGACAGGGCGTACCGGAACAAAGGATACATGTCCGAGGCCGTCGGCGCGCTGGAGCGGACATTTTTCGCGCTCGGGTTCGAAAGGATACTGCTGGAATGCAACATCAACAACAAGCCCTCCGTGCGGCTTGCGGTGAAGATGGACTACAAGTACGAGGCCTCCGAGATGGACGAGGCGAGCCCGATGGTGAATTTCTACAAGGGGGCGGGACGGTAGCGCGTCGCGCCTATTTGCCGCCCGCCTTTTTCTCCTTCGCCGCAAAAAAGGCCAGCGAGCCTATCTTTATCGCGGAAAGGACGAAGAACGCGGCTATCATGCAGTACCAGTACTCCTCGCCGTGCCCGGAATGCACCCAATAGTCCCCGGAGCGTTCGACATAATCGTCGTAGAATATAGTAAGGTTCGCCGTGACCATAAGCAGCATAAGGTCCAGCACGGGCGTTTTCCAATTCCAGTTCTTGAACATGTTTTCCTCCTTTGTCATAGTAGTTTTAGAATTTTTTCGCTTCCGATGCCGCGGATGAATCCGGCGATCTTCGGCCCACGGTCGCGGCTGATCAGCAGCTGGTAGAGCTTCTTGTACGCCTCTGGCGTAAGGCCGTGCCTGGCCATCATGCCGGCGATCAGGTTCTGCAGGTCCCTGTCGGTCGCGAAATGCTCCAGGTGCTCCTTGATTTCGGATTTAAGGTCGGTTATGAAGGCGGCCTCGGCTTCCGTCAGCTCGACGTCGGAGCGCCGCTCGCGGTTCAGCGCGAACTTGAAATCCTCCGGCGCGTGGTTTTTTATCCAGAATGCGGCGCGCTCCGCCCGCTCGGCAAATCGCCGCTCGTCGCGTTCGGACTTTATCTCGCCGGCATAGTGCGCGCGCGTTTTCGCGATGTCGAAATCGTTTATCTGAAGGATGTTGCAAAGGTGGCGGAACGACGGCTGGAACGGCATTTCGTCCGGGATTTTCCCGCCGGCGTCCAGCTGCGACAGCTCGTATATCCGCCGGGCGTTTTCCCTGCGCTCCGGCGTGGTTTCATCCAGCCCGTAGGCCGCGCGCTCCGTCTGGTCGAATTCCTCGTAGTTTTTGATCACGTCCAGGTCGAAGGCCATGTCGAACATGGCGTCGGGCTTGTAGGAGGCGAAGAACCAGCGTACGATCTCCGGCTCGTACACGGCGAGCACGCTTTCGAGCGAGAATCCGTTGCCGGAGCTGGAGGACATTTTCTTCGTCTGCCCCTTCACGCGTATGGATTCGTACAGGCAGTAGACGGGCGGCTCCGCGCCGAATATCCTGCGCGCGATTATGGCGCCGGTGTCGCGCGATCCGCCGGCCGAGGAATGGTCGCGCCCGCCCGGCTCGAAATCCACGCCTTCGTACGCCCACCGCATGGGCCAGTCCACGCGCCACGGCAGCTTCAGCCGGCGCGAGGTGTTTAGGTCTATCGTTTCCCTGTGCCCGCACAGCTTGCACTCGTACTCGACGGTCTTTTTCGCCCCGTCGTAGCTGGAGAAGGCCACGCGGTCGCGGTTGCACTTGCTGCAGTAGGTTTCCACGGGCATCCACGACGGCGGAATGTCGTTCGTCTTGAATTCCTGGAGTATGGCGGCGATCTCGTCGCGCGCGTCCATCGCCTTTGTCACGAGGGCGTTGTAGTCGCCCGCGCGGTATTTTTCGTTCTGGTATATGTATTCCACATAGTCTATGCCCACCTTCGGCGCGCTGTCCTCCAGGCTCAGCTCGTTGTGCCTAGCGTACGAGGCCGCGGTGCCGTACGGGTCGGGAATGTCGACTATGGGCTGGTAAAGCTTTTCCTTCAGCATTTCCTGCCGCGGCATGTCGGCCGGCACCTTGCGGAAGGTGTCGTAGTCGTCCCAGGAATAGATGAAGCGCACCTTCTTGCCGCGCCGCATCAGCGCGCGCGCGACCAGATCCACGGTCATCACCTCGCGGAACTTGCCGAAATGTATGGTGCCCGACGGCGTGATGCCGGCCGCGAGCGTGTATGAATCCCTGTCGCCCTTTTCCGAAATGATTTTGTCCGCGATCTGGTCAGCCCAGTGGAAGCTCGTATTCCCAGCCATTTGAACCTCGGTTTTGTTTTATGGTATGATAGTACGGAGGCGGGTCGTAGTCAAGGTTATTTGATAAGGTTCAGCTGCGTGTTGTAAAGGTCGATGTAGGCGGATGCGGCCTTGTCCCACGAGAAATTCTGCTTCATCGCCTGCCGCTTCAGCGCCTCCCATATCTTCTTTTCGTTCCGGTAGACGGAGAGTATCCGGCCTGTGCCGTGGATGAAGTCGGCCATGCGGTAGTTTTCGAACAGGAAGCCCGTCGCGGCGCTGCTTGCCACCGTGTTTTGGAAATTCGCGTCGATTATCGTGTCGGAAAGCCCGCCGGTCCTCCGCGCGTACGGTATGGTTCCGTACCTCATCGCGAACATCTGCGTCAGTCCGCACGGCTCGAACCGCGCGGGATTGGCAAGGACGTCTATGCCCGCGATCACCTGGTGCGAGAATGCCTCGTCGTAGTCCATGGCCGCGAACTGTCCCGGATACTGCCGCGCGATGTTCGAAAGGCGCGGCATGTAGTTGCCCTGGTCTGTGCCCATGACGAGGAGCTGCACGCCGTTGGCCATCAGCGCGGGTATCGATTCGATGATCAGGTCCATTCCCTTCTGCTCGGTCATGCGGGACAGCACGCCGAACAGAGGCGCCTTCGGGTTCCGGAGCAGGCCTGCCTTCGCCTGCAGGAATTCCTTGTTCGCTTTCTTGTCGGCGATCGTGTCCTTGGAATATTTTTTCCTGATGTGCCTGTCGGAGGCGGGATTCCATTCCTCGTAATCGACGCCGTTCAGTATCCCGGTAAGCGAGTCCTTCCGCCGTATCAGCGCATCGGCCAGCCCGCATCCGTATTCCTCGGTCTGTATCTCGGCCGCGTACGCCGGGCTGACCGTCGCGATCTTGTCCGCGAACATTATGCCGGCCTTGATGAACGATACCTGGCGGTAGAATTCCGCGCCGTCCTCGTTGAAGAAATAGTTCGGCAGCTCTAGGTCGCCGTACGTCGAAAACGGGAACACGCCCTGGAAGGCGAGGTTGTGTATGCTAAGCACGCTGGACGTCCTGGCCTCCGGGTTCTTGCGCCGTATCAGCTCCAGGTATGCCGGGGCCAGAGCGCTCATCCAGTCGTTCGCGTGTATCACGTCCGGCGTCCATCCGTCGATCCCAGCTTCGGCGAATTCGGCCGCAACCCACGAAAGGCACGCATAGCGCAGGTGGTTGTCGCCCCATGCGCCTCCCGCGGCGTCCGAATACGGGTTTCCCGCGCGCATGAACAGCTCGGGCGCATCTATCAGGTAGAATTTCACGGGATTGCCGCGCAGGCTTCCGCGGTACACGATTATTTCCTTCGCCCGGAATTTGTTTTCGAATCTATGCGCCGGCCTTAGTTCGGAAAACGCCCGGAGTATGGACGGAAACGCGGGCACGAGGTAGCGTATGTCGACGCCCGCCCTGCGTATCGCCTGCGGCAGCCACGCGGACACGTCGCCCAGCCCGCCCGTCTTGTTGAAAGGATGAAGTTCGGATGTGACGAAAAGCGCTTTCATAATTCCCCCGTAATCGGGAATTACTATAGACTCGTTTCCCGCGGAATGACATAAGCCTCAATTCCTGGGAAAAAATGGAAAGGCGGCGGAATTTACCGCCTGGATTCCAATATGTAGTTGTAGATGTTGCCGATTTTCGCGGGCAGGGTTCCGCGCGAGAAATTCAGCCGGATGTTGGAGGCCAGCTTGTGCGAGATGTCGGCGCGCTTCGCCTCGTCCAGATCCATCGCCCACAGTATCGCGGCGGCGAGATCGTCGGCGTTTTTCGGCTCGTACATGCGGCACGAAACGTCGTCCAGTATGTATTCGGGCGTCGATCCTATGTTCGAGGCGATTATAGGCCGCCCCAAGCTTTGCGCCTGCAGCAGGTTTATATGGGAGGCCATCGGCTGCGTGTTCGTCGCGACATATACGTCGGACAGCATCAGGAGCGCGGGTATGTCGAGGTTCGCGTCCATCACGACGTGCACGACGTCCTTCACGCCCATCCTTTCCGCCTGGAACTCCAGCTCGCTCCGGTAGCGCTTCGACTCCCCGCCCTGTCCGACGATGAGGCAGCGCACCTTGTTCTTCAGCGCCGGCGTCTTCGCGATCGCGGCTACTAGCTGCGCCTGCCCGTGCGCTTTTTCCAGCTTGTCGATCGTCGTGATGATGAAGTGGTCCTCGGGTATGCGGAGGTCGGACGCCGTCGCGATGATCCGCTCCGCGCTGACGTTGTTCGCGTTGTAGACCTCGGTGTCTATCCACTGCGGCACGATTATTATTTTTTCCGCCGCAATCCTGTAGGTTGATTGTATGTATCCGGCCATGAAGTCGGACGGCGCGATCACGAATATGCCCCGCGTCATGTACTGCGTGCGGTTGAACAGGTGCCAGAACGGCTTCTTGTATATCTTCAGGAACGAGGTTATGTACGGTATTTTCAGGAGCTTCGAGGCGCGGAAGCCGTAGAAGGACGATTGCGGCGTGAACGTGTGCATCATCGAGATTTTGCGGACGTTCGCGATTTCGATTATCTTTTTCAGGTTGCGTCGCATTACGAATATGTCGTTGGAGTTGAGCGGGAGCAGGATGTGCTCTATCCCCTGCTTCTTCAGCTCCTTCACCATCTTGCCGCCGGCGGATGCGACGGTTATGTTGAAGCCGTGCGCCGAAAGCGTCAGCGCGACGTCGATCGCCGACTTGTCGATTACTCCGGATTCCAGCGAGGAAGTGATTATGAAGATGTTTTTTTCCGCCATTTTCGCCTCTGTTGAAAGTATGTGGATATGATACTTTCTAATATGCGGAAAGTCATCAAAAAAATCGCATCATTCGACATGTACATTTATCATTTGCAGAACCCGGCATTAAATGTTATATGGTAAATGTCAAATGGAGTTTGCCCTTGTCGATGAAAAATATATCGGAACTATCGCTCGCGTTGCTTTTCCTCCTCGCCTCCTGCGGCCTCGGAGCCTCTGACCGGATCGGCGAGGTTTCCGCGCGCTTCCTGGGCGCGCCGTATATTGAGGATCCGCTGGGCGAGGGGGAGGGCGCAGCTCTGGATCCCGACCCCCTGTGGCGGTTCGACGCGTTCGACTGCCTTACCTATGTCGAAACCGTGCTCGCGCTGGCCAACAGCGATTCCGAGGAGGGCTTCGAAAAGGCGATGAGGGAGATTCGCTATAAGGGCGGCGAGGTATCCTTCCTGTCCCGCAATCATTTCACGAGCATCGATTGGATTCCGAACAACGCCCGCTATGTCGCCGACCTCACCGAAGGCCTGTCCATGGATGCGCTTTCCAAGCCCGCCTCCGTCCATAATGTCAGGATAGACAAGGGGAAATGGTTCAAGAACGCGCACGGAATCGACGTGGAGGCGGAGCCGGAGGAGGTAAGCGTAGCCTATGTCGCGCTCGGCGACCTGCTGGCGGCGCCGGAAAAATTGGAGGCCGCGGTCAAAAGGCCGATGATCGCGAACGTGGTCGTGAAGTACAGGCGGCTGCAGGATAGGATCGGAACCGACATGGACATCGCGCATACGGGCTTCCTGCTTCCGACGGAGCGGGGGCTCCTGTTCCGCCACGCCTCGCGCCGCGCGGGTTCGGTCGTCGACATAGGCTTTTTCGAATATCTCGAATTCCTGAAGGGATATCCGCAGTACAAGGGAATCAATTTCGTCGGGATAAAATAGTCAGCTAGAAGTTCGTGCGCAGGGAAAGCTCCAGCGACAGCCTGTCCAGATCCTTGAATATCAGGTACTGCGTTTCCAAGTCGCCGTATTTCGTGTAGTTCAGCGTGGCGACCAGGTTCGACTGGTCGGATGCCTTGAACCTTAGCCCGGCGAATCCCTTCAGGTATCCGACGCCTGCGGACGACTTGCCGCTGCCGAACACCTTGTTCACGCCGCCGGCCGCGGGCTTGCCGATCAGGGTGTCCATCTTGACGACGCCGAATTCCGCGACGCTTATCCTCGCATACCCCAGTCCCGCGCCGATGAACGGAGCGAGCAGGTAGTCGGACGGGAAGAAGTTCAAGACCGCGTTCGGGCCTATGCTGATCATCTCCATCTTCTGGTTGTATTCGACCCACGGGTCGCCGTCGTTGTCGGAGGTCGTTATCTCGTCGTCGCTGGCGTACGAGGCGTCGAGTTCAAGCGCGAACGCGCCCGCGCGCCATCCTAGCCTCGCGTTGTAGGAAAGCTTCTTCGACGGGTGCATCTCGGCCGGATTGTTCCCGAATGCGAAATGCCCGGTCATCCGGTAGTCGGAAATCTGGCTTATCCCGACGCCGATGTCGAAATAGGAGTCCATGCCGCGCTTGATGAATCCGAGGAGGTTTTCCATGCTGTTCTGCTCGGAGGTGCGCAGCATGATTTTCTTTTCGTAGCTTTCGACCGAGGCGTCCACCGGCGGCTCGTCGCGCTTCTTGCGCTTGACATAGTTGTCATGCATGAACTCCAGGTAGTAGTTGCCATACTCCTCCTCCGCCCTTGCCGCGTTCGGCAGGAGGGTAAGGAGAATGAGCGGTATTCCATATAGTTTCTTCATCGCCATACCTCAGAGTTTGAAGGACAATCCCAGGAGAAGCGACAGGTTCCTCCACCTTCCCATCTTTATTTCCCCGGACGAGAATTCCGGATCGTAGTCCACGTAGTAGGTTGTCGTGTCCGCGTCCTGCACCCGGTAGTATTCGAAGCTGCCGCCGATCGACAGGTCCACGTTCGGATAGATTTTGTACTTGTACGTCATGTCCAGCTGCAGTCCGATGGAGGATCCGCCCTCGTCGACGAAGGACGGATACTGCTGCAGCTCGTCCCTTCCCGGCCATGTTCCCTCCGCGCGGTATGTCGGGAAGAACAGCTCGGCGTAGATGTTGAAGGTTTCTTTCGGCGATATCGCGCGCTCCAGGTTCGCGGCGACGAACGGGCCTGTCCAGTCGACGGGATAGATGTGGGTCGTGCCCTCCAGGAAGTCCGCCTGCGAGGCTCCGCCGAACGCGGCGATGAGGTTCAGGGGCGAGCCGCCGTAGTCCTCTATGCCGCTTTTAAGGCACACGTTGGTATTGTCAAGGGCATACCAGCAGACGTCGGCGCCGATGATCTGCATGCCGTATCCAAGCTGGTCGCCGGGTATGGTCAGGTACCCTGAATCGGTCGTCTTCGACTTCGATCCGTCGGAGTTCAGTATGTATATGTCGTTGATGCCTAAGGCCACGCCGTCCACCGACACGCTGGAAAGCTGTATGTCCTGGCATCCGCCGGTGGCGTCGTCGTATATGCATTCCTTTTCCATGAAGAAGGGCGACGGCCGGGTGTGGTCGGCCATCTCGAATCCCTGGTGCCGCTTCTTGTACCCTATGAAGGGGGTCAGGTCGAAGCCGGCGAACCTGTACATGTTCCTTAGCCCGAGCGCGATGGAATAGGTGGAAAGGTCGACGCTGCCGCGCCCCAGCGAGAATACGTGAAGCTCGTTGTACACGTCGTCGTCCGATGTCCGCGACGTTGTCCCGCTTCCCGTGCCGAAGGTCGCCGTCGCGACGAAGTGCCGGTTCTTGTACATGAAGTCGCGCGATACGGTGAACAGCGTTTCCGTGGTCGTGATCTCGTCCCAGTTCAGCACGGAGCCGACCAGCATTTCGAAATAGAACTGGCCTATGCCGTATTTGTATTTCACGTCTATGTCCCATTTATTTAGGGGATGTTCGACGCTACCGTTATAGTAGGAGTGGAATTGCGGGGAATTCGCGTCCGCCCCGGCGTTTCCGGCGTATTGCTGCTGGTATGGTGCGATTGTCCCGCCGGCGCTTGCCGCCGCGCGCGCCTTTGGCTTGGCGTCCGGAAACGACTGGTAATAGTCGTTGTAGAAGGTGTCGTAGTATATGGGTGTTCCCTCGGCATTCGCGGATGCGGAAAAAAGGCCTAAGGCTAGGCTGAAAGAGGCCAATACTTTACCTGTAAACGCTTTGTCCAAACCCATTATAAATCCCTTCTCACCTTGGCATTATACCATAAAATTAAACCCCTTGCCATATCTTTTTTCACTTTTTTGGAAAAGTGGGGGGCGTATCCGCATGCGTCAAAATCGGCTTGTAATTCCGCATTCGCCCGTGTATCCTTGGCCGTATGGCAAATATATGTTTCAAGACAGGGGACGCGCTGCTTTTCGAGCTGGTGAAGGCTGCCGTCGAAGATGGCGGCAGGCACCGGATAGTCGCGGCGGAACCCGCGGACGGCATTATCCTCGACATGGGCGGCAAGCTGGACGTCGACGGCGCGGCCGAGCTGCCCAAGCCGTTCAGGATGTCCTCGCTTTTAAGCCTCCTGGATGCCGCGGGCCCATTGTCGTTCGGCGGCTTCCGCATAAGCGGCTGCGGGCGGAGCGTGGAGTTTGGCGGAAAATCCGCGATGCTGACCGCGGTCGAGGCGAAGCTGCTGGAGGCGCTTCTTGCCGCGGAAAACGGGCTCGAGGCGAAGGCCGCTCCGTCCGTAATGCTGGGCTATTCGCCCGCCGAGCCGTCGAAGGTCTGCGCCACGCATATATACAACCTGAGGAAAAAGCTGTTCGAAATTTCCGGCCGCGACGATCTGATCGTCCTTGAAAACGGCCTGTACCGGCTGAAAGTATAAATGTTTTTATTTTGTTCTTGAACCCGAGCGTACAAAACCTTATCGACGAGCGTTGTTAGCGAGGAGATTAGGTTGCGTCGCGAGGATGC
>JAISNH010000099.1 GCA_031276335.1 Rickettsiales bacterium | reverse complement strand
CGACGAGCATAAGATATTCGATTTGACAAGCGGAGCCTGTGTCACGTCGTGGTGTCCCGACGGGAAGACTTTGGAAGGCACGGCTTGCGTTACATGCCCGGCTGGCTATTCGTGTGTCGCTGGCACCATAGATGTCGCGCCGGTTGTCTGCCCGAAGGGAAGTTATTGCCCTGCCGGTGCGGTTGCTCCCACAAACTGCGGCAACAAGTATTGCCCGAATACGGGAATGTCTGCGCCGCTGGACTGCCCTGTCGGAGCTACATGCGTGAACGGGGACATAGGCGGATGCACGGCGGGCTATAACTATAATCTTGAGGCGAAGACTTGCCAGCAATGCCGCGCGGGATACAGGTGTCCCAACGGAGTGGAGCAGATGTGTCCTGTCATGACCTATTCGGCCGCAGGTGCGACTGTCTGTACCGACTGTCCGTCCGGTCAAGTTTCCGGCTCTGCCTCGGACAAATGCATACCGGGTCGCCTGACGCATTATGGCACGTATTACGGCAGCTTCTTTCTTCCTCCTGGAATGTATAAGTTTGAGATTGCCGGCGGCGGCGGCGGCGCGGGCGCTTCCACCTGCGACAACTGCGGAGGTCGCGGATGGTCGCAGGCCGGCGGCAACGGCGAAATGATAGATACCGGCATCATTATTATAGGTGCATGGCCGTACAATGTTTGGGATACCTCAACCTATGTTAAGGTAATTCTTGGACAGGGAGGGCAAGGTGGCTATGGCAACGACCCCAACGACGCCATATTCAGCGGCAACGGGAACAAATGCCACTTTACCTGCAAGTACAGGGCGAAGTGCCATTCCGGCAATAGTGGCGGGAATACCGCTGTAAGCGTCAACGGCAGGACATGGGTGGCGAGCGGCGGTCCCGGCGGGGAGGGCAAGGAATGGCTGACCAAGATAGGGAACAACGGAGAATTATGGTACACGCAGTACACGCCGCGCCATGCCGGCAACGGTCTGGGTGGTCAGGGCGGTGCGAAAACGGGCGGTGAATCGTGGAGTACTTCAAGGGCGCAGGGCTATAACGGCTCTTCCGGCTGGGTCAAGGTATACAGGATAAGTTATTAGTAGGTTGGCGGTTGTTTTTCCGGCGTGCTCTGATTGCTCGCCGGAAATTTGTTATGTGAAAGCGCAGGGTTCGGAATCCATGTAACGATTCGTTGTATAATTTGGATATTCCGGTCGAATCCTGGCATGACGCGGACTGTGCGGGGGATAATACTCATTCCGCCGTATGCTTGTGGACCAGCTGTTGGGCAAGTTTTACGCCTGGCCCGTCGGGTAGGTATGAGCGATAAAAATTCAGCAGGGCGGGATTGGAAAGCGGACTTTTGATCGTGGATTCCATGTCGGCCGCGCCCAGCACGCCCGCGCGTTTCGTACCTGCCTCGGCCATGTTTTCCGCACGCTTCTGCCCCGCGCCGCCGACGCACCCGCCCTGGCACATCATGAATTCGATAAGGTCGTATCCGGCGAATTCGCCGCCCGCGGCGGCATCCTGCACGACCTTTTCGATTGCGGGCACGGAATACACCGCGGCGATTTTTATCGTCCTGCCGTTCAGGAAGTCCAGGCTGCCGAACCGATCCCTCAATATCTCCGGCACCGGCCCGGCGGCTTTTATCGTGAAGGACAGCCTTTTGATATTTTCCTGCGAGCGGAGCGGAGCCAGCAGAGCGCTGTCGAAGCTTCCCTGCGCCGCGGACAGTACCGTGCGGACTATCGCGCTTGCAACGCCGCCGGTGGAGCCGTAGATTACGCCGCTGCCGGATTCCGGGGCGAAGCTGTCGAACGCGCCCGGCCCGCATTCGTCGATTGCGATATTCTCGTCCGCCGCCAGATCCGTCAGTTCTTTCGTCGTAAACACGAAGTCTATGTCGCGTTCGCCCTTGTTTATCCACAGGTCGGGACGCTCCGATTCCGGTTTTTTCAGAACGCACGGCACCAGCGAAGCTATGACCGGCATCCGGCCTTCGCTTCCCTTGTAAAAATATTTTAGTAGCGAGCCGAATATCGCCTGCGGGCTTTTCGTCGTAGACAGGTGGTTCAGCAGTTGCGGATATTTCGTTTCGGCGATTTTCACCCATCCCGGACAGCAGCTTGTGAACTGCGGCAACGGATGACCGTCCCGGAGGCGGATAAGGAATTCCGTAGCTTCCTCGATTGTCGTTATGTCAGCCGAAAACGACATGTCGAACACTTTTGCGAACCCCAGCCGCCGGAGGGCGGTCACGGCTTTCGGGGCAAGGTTCGAATATTCGGCCTTCCCGATGAACTCCCCGATGCCGGCCCGGACGGCGGGAGCCATGAACACCACGGCCTCTCGGGATTTGTCCTGTAGCGCGGTTTTCAAATGCGATAATGTCGGCGTCAAAGTCATATTTCCTCCGTTTTGAACCATGGCATGTTAAATCAGATTGGGCAAAAAGGCAAGCGTCGCGAAACGGCGGGAATGTATTTCGACGCAGCTTAGAAAGGTTTCTTGATGTCAGCCCGCTATTTTTCCTTGAATCCTAAAATTACAGAAGGTGGTAGATAATTATGATTTTTTATGTTCTTATTTTGTTCTTGACTTTTCAATCAACCTATGCTATAAAGAAACGGCAATGCAGGAGAAGCAAATTGAATAAAATTGCATGCTATTTGGTAAATCTTTTCAAGGACGGGGACGGCGACCCGTCGATGAAGCGTTATATGTGCCTGGCATTTGCTGTGACTTCGATAGTGCTCGCGGCGCGCGGGTACGGATTCGAGATCGTCGCGGTGTTCGTCGCCGCCTCGCTTGGCGAAAATATCGCCTCGATATTCGAAAGGAGGTCCGATGGGCAGAATCATTAGTTGCGCGTATGCGTTCCTGGCCGGCGCTGCGGGCGTCGCGCTGGCATATTTCAAGGGCAAAAGGGAAGGTGTGGCAAATGAGAAGGCAAGGCAGGCTGAAAAGGTGGCTGATATGGTGGAAAAATCTCGCAAGGTCGATGACCGGCTGGCGGCTGATGCTGGTTATGCTCGCGGGATGCGCGGCAAATACACCCGCGCCCGGTAGCGGCTTCTGCCTCCTCTACCGGCCGGTATATTCGTCCGACGCCGACACGCCGGCGACAGTAGAGCAGGTTGTCCGCAACAACGCGAACTACGACTGCCTTTGCGGCGGAGAGTGCTAGTGCACGAGCTTATCCGCAAGTACGAAGGCTTCCGGCCGGAGGCTTATTTGTGCCCCGCCGGTATAGGGACCGTAGGATATGGCACCACGCGCATCGATGGTCATCCGGTCGCGAAGGGGGCGAGGGTGACGGAGGAGGAAGCTGGGTGCCTGCTCGACAGCTTCGTGGCCTCCGAAATCCTCCCGAACATAGCCGGGCTGAAGCTGAAGGGGCGGCAGGCCGAGGCGGTGGTCAGCCTGATTTACAACATCGGCTGGCCGGCGTTCGAACGCTCGAAGCTGAAGCGCGCGATACTGGAGCGCGACTATGCCGGAATCTGCAGAGAGTGGGATTTCGGGTTCCGGAACAACCTGAAGGGACTATTCAAGCGCCGAGTGGAGGAGCTCTGGTGGTTCATAAGCGAGATTTGAAGGTGAGGCCAAAATTGTGAAAAAGCAGGGTTTACCCGCCTTTTGAACTCGAAACCCTAATTCGGAAACACCGGGCGCCGGTCTTGGTATTTTTGAATTACGCGTCCTATTTCCGCCAGTATCCGGTAACCTCGTTTTCTTGGCGGTTGCACGCCGCGACGATTTCATCCATGCTGGATTTCACGTCGACAGGGGTCGTATTGACGGAAACCCTGAACGCGCTTTGGATAAGGCATGCGTTCGATATATGCACGCAGTCGGCCGCGGCCAGCTTGTCCGTGACCACGGCGAAATACGCGGTGTTGACGTCGAAATCCTGGCTCTCCTCCATGTATCCGGCATTGGTATAGACCTTTATTTCGTTGCCCCAAGGATCGGTCATAGGGACTCCTATGGTGCGCAGTTTCCCGTGGATGTATGCCGCGATGGGCAAGGATTTGCTGGAATACAGGTCGCGGACGTTTTGGATTATTTCGGACAGCTGGCCTTCGAAGCTGTTGCGGCGGGCGCGGTTCATCGCCTGGGTGTATCCGGCGATTCCCATGACGGTTATGACCCCCATGATGGCGAGCACCCCGAGCATTTCGACTAGAGAGCGTCCGGACGAATTCTTATGCTTCATTGTTTTCCTCCTGCTTGCTAGGTATAATATCACAAAATCTTCGGCTGTGCAATGTTTTTATATGTATGCCGTCCGCACTTTTCGCTTTCCTTGAAATCCGTTTTATGGTATGATTAGGAAGAGTATCAAAGGGAGGGGGCTATGAGGAAAACCTTTATTCACGCCT
>JAISNH010000032.1 GCA_031276335.1 Rickettsiales bacterium | reverse complement strand
CTCGGCCAGCTCGAGGTCCAGCTCAAGCAGGCGGTCTATGCCGATGTCGATGTTTTTGTCCCGGGCGGCCTTTTTTACGGCGTCCGCGTTTTCGCGTATGAACTTTATGTCTAGCATCTGTTCCCTTTCGTTGCGAGGGGGATTATAACAGATGTGCCGGAAATAAATCTATCAAAAAATTCATTGCGGACTTTGGCATATGAGGGATGAAGAACCCGAGCGTACAAAACCTTATCGACGAGCGGAGTGAGCGAGGAGATTAGGTTGCGTCGCGAGGATACTTCGGTCAGGCTGGCATGGACTTTAGTATAATGGGAGGGATGAAGCAGAAGAACCCGAGCGAATAAAACCTTCTTTGTATTCCGGTGTCAAGCACCGGAATGACGGAAAGGCAAATCCTAAATCTTAAATGATAAATGTTAAATTAAACTTTGGGAGGGATGAAGAAGGTAGACCCCAAACTTCATCCCGTAAGATTCCGGCTTTCGCCGGAATGACGCGGCGGTTGTCATAGCGGCACCTGATGCCGCTATCCAGGTTTCGCAACAAGGCTCTTTATCTAACCTGGATTCCGGTGTCGAGCACCGGAATGACATGTCGGCCTGGATTGTCGGGTCAAGCCCGACAATGACAAAGGGGCGATGCTCCGCTTAAAGCTCCGCCTCTTTCGCCGCGCCGAGGCAGGAAGGGATGGCGGCGGATGCCGGCTATTGCCCTCCGCGCGCGCAAAACGCTACCGCTTCGCCAACTATTACGCCAAGCCAAAAATTGACCGTGTGGTAATTAGTCCCTCCTATCGCATGCGAAGGACCATCGTAACTTATGCCCGAAAGGACGCATTGGCCATTGATAAGTTCGCATTTAATATCGGCCTTATAATTACCCTTGTCAATCCTGCCGCCTTCGCATTTTACGGGCGGCGCCGGCATGCAGTAAGTCTGCGCGTTCGCAATACCGGCAAATCCGGACAGCAGCAAAGTCACAATTATTATATTTTTCATGGTCTTCATTTTATTTTCTCCTAGTTGTAAAAGTTATATTCCAAAGTTATTTTCGACATACCCCGCCGGACAAGCCTGCCCTGAGGCCAGTTCCCTGTAGCCCGCAGGACAGGCGCCTCCCGATCTTTTCATGAGGTAGCCGTTGGGACAGCATATATTGGTCTGGCCGTCGCCGTGGTATCCCGCAGGGCACGGAGTACATACATACACCTGATCCGCCGCAGTTGCAGTTCCGACGCTGCCCAATAACAATAATAATATGCTGATTAGTCCGCCACATCGGCGGTCTTTCATGGTCTTCTTCATAGTTTTTCTCCCTTGGGGATTCTTATCCCCGTTAGTTCTTGTTCATAAACAACACTAAAACCATTCGTGAGAATGGCTGGAGGAGTCAAGCTATAAACAGTATAGCACTATGTATTCAATATATTCCATAGCCCTCCAGCCTGGGCTGGAGGTTCTGTTTTCGAGGCTTGACTTCCTCATAACGGGTCTTTCTGTCCGTTACGAAGGCTAGCATATTACATGTCAGGGAAAATTACAAGCGATAATGAAAGAGGCAATGGAATGGCTGTTAAATATTAATCCATCGTTCGGCGTCCGACGGTCATTTACATGGAACATCTTGCCACGCTTTTGCAGCGGCATCGCGCGCATGGGGAACTATCTTCCGCGCCCTCCTCGCGCGCCGAATCCATACTCGCTGTAAAAAACTCCGGCCAATGCTTCCCCTATCGCAAAGCGGACGTAGGGTATGGTATTGTCCGGCAGTCCGCTTTCCTTGAAAAAATCCAACCCGGCGCATTTGGACGGCTCGGCATTCCTGACCGGGCCGGCGTAGCCGTCCGCCATGAAATAAAAATCCACGTATTCTTGCCCGAGGGTGCTAAGCCGATGCATGACGTGAACCGGCCTTATGCCGGCCGGCGAAAGCCTAATTCCGGCTTCCTCCCGCGCCTCGCGCACGCAGGCAAGGCTGGCAGGCTCGCCGCCGTCTATGTGCCCGGAAACCAAGCCGTAATATCCGTCCATGAAGCCGGTGTTCCGCCGGAGCGACAGCAGAAGGCCGGAGGCGTTCCTGACTATCAAATACGCGGCGAAAGGAATCTTGAATCTTTCTTTTGGCACTCACCCTCCTTATGTTTTCAGCGCGGACTCCAAGGATCAGCCCGGCCGCTTCGCGCACACCATCACAACGGCCGCCTACTCCGCGTCAGGGGTTCCGTCGGCAGCAGCGGCGTTGTCGAGCATCTTCTCGTTTATCAAGCCGGCGGCATCCTTGATCTTTTTTATAATCTCGTCCGCGACCTTGGGATTGTCCCTCAGCCACTGCCGGGCGTTCTCCTTACCCTGCCCTATGCGCTCGGAGTCATACGAAAACCACGAGCCCGACTTTTCCACTATGCCGGCCTTGACCCCCAGCTCGATGATTTCGCCCTCGCGCGATATGCCCTGGTTGTACATGATGTCGAAGTCGACGGTCTTGAACGGAGGGGCGACCTTGTTCTTCACTATTTTCACGCGCGTTTCGTTGCCGACCACGGTTTCCTTGTCCTTTATCGCGCCGACGCGGCGTATGTCCATGCGGACGGAGGCGTAGAACTTGAGAGCGTTGCCGCCGGTCGTGGTCTCGGGGTTGCCGAACATTATGCCTATCTTCATGCGAATCTGATTTATGAAAATCACGAGCGTGTTCGATTTGGAAACCGAGGCCGTGAGCTTCCTCAGCGCCTGCGACATCAGGCGCGCCTGAAGCCCCATGTGGGAATCGCCCATTTCGCCCTCCAGCTCCGCCTTCGGAACCAGGGCCGCGACCGAGTCGACCACCACCACGTCGACGGCGCCGGAGCGCACCAGCGTGTCGGTTATCTCCAGGGCCTGCTCGCCCGAATCGGGCTGCGAGATCACGAGGTTTTCGATGTCGACGCCGATTTTCCTCGCATAGGCCGGGTCGAGCGCATGCTCCGCGTCGATGAAGGCGCAGGTGCCGCCCGCCTTCTGCGCCTCGGCCACCACGTGCAGGGTAAGCGTGGTCTTTCCGCTGCTTTCCGGGCCATAGATTTCGACTATGCGGCCGCGGGGCAGACCCCCTATGCCGAGCGCGATGTCGAGCCCCAGCGAGCCGGTCGAAATCGACGGGATGTCTATATTCTCCTGCTCGCCGAGCTTCATCACAGAGCCCTTGCCGAACGCTTTTTCTATTTGCGAGAGCGCCGCCTCCAGCGCCTTTTGCCTGTTGTCACCCATGATTTTTTCCTTTCAATTTATGTTCTGGCAATGTTCTATGACATTATTCCGCGAATTGCAAGCATTTTTTCCTAATACGTCCGCACCAGCATGGCGAGCTTGCCCTGGATCTGCACCCGCTCGGGCGCGAAAATCCGGGTTTCATAGGCCGGGTTCGCGGGCTTCAGCGCTATGGTGCCGTCCTTCCGGTACAGGTATTTCAGCGTCACTTCCTCTCCGTCGATAAGCGCGACTACGATAGTGCCGTCGTCGGCGGTTTCGGTTTCCTGTATGATTATGCGGTCGCCGTCGTTGATTCCGGCGCCGATCATCGAATCGCCCTCGACCTTCAGGGCATAGAACCGGCCGACGCCCAGCATGTCCGCAGGCACATCCATGGTTTCGTTCGTGTTCGCGATCGCGGCAATCGGAGTGCCGGCGGCAATCTTGCCGTACAGCGGCACCGACATCATCCTTATGTTGTCGTTGACCGGAGAGCCGGCCGTATTCCTAAGGTTTTCGGGATAGCGGACGATTTCGAGCGCGCGCGCCTTGTTCGGTATCTGCTTTATGAATCCGCGCTCCTCCAGGCTTTTTATCAGGCGGTGGATGCCGGATTTCGATTTCAGGCCGATCTTGGCCTTCATTTCCTCGAACGAGGGACAAACCCCCTCGCGCTTCAAGCTATCGTTTATGATACCGAAGAGTTTAAGTTGCTGTTTTGTTAGCATAATTGCCTCCATGTTCTTTTTTCTTTCACTCTTGTATTCTATATTTGTTCCTGTGCTTTGTCAACTATTAAAATCATGAATTGTGTTTTGTGTAAAAAAATATCCATCCTAAAGCGCCTCCTTCAGCATATTTTCCAGGATTCCGCGGCGGGATTCGGGAATCGAGCGCAAAATCCCCAGCAATCCGATATGCTTTTCCAATTCGGAGGTCATGCCCCTGATTTCCTCCTCCGAAATGCCGGTAAGGATATAAAAGCGGCTTAGCCCCAGCCGATTGAGAATCAGCCCAAGCGCGCCGCCGCCAATCGTTTCGCCGTTCTCCAGCGCCTCGACATCCGCGGACGGAATACCGAGTTCGCCGGCAAGACCGGCAACCGAGAGGCAAAGCGCGTTCCGGCGTTCACGAATCCGGCGGCCTATACCTGCGGCTATACCCGCCGCGCCGCATGCCGCGCATCCAGCGGCACATGATTTTCTGTCTTTGTTCTTGGGAATGGGCATGATTATCCTTCCATTTTCCTATCATTGGAAAAAATTGATGATTATTTTCCATAACGATGTTATATATGTACACAGTGCCAAACTTTATTGAATTCGGCGCTGTGTACGGAATTTATATAACATATATTTTTGTGCTTGTAAAGTAAAAAATGCATAAATTTATATGCTTTGCGAAGGCGGGAGGAAATATGGAAAAAGCGAGCGCGGAGGTCATGGCAGCGAGGGCCGGGCGGCTGAAGCGGGCAAGGGAGTTCATCGGGCTGAGCCAGAAAAACCTTTCCCGCGAACTTGGCCTGGGCGATTCAACGTGGCAGAACTACGAGCTTCGCAAATCCTTCCCGAACATCAACATACTGGAAAAGCTGGAGCGGATGCACGGCATCGACAAGGGCTGGCTTCTGGACGGCGGCGGGGAAATGCTGAAATCCGCCAGGGCGGCCGGGACGGACGCGGTCATGGAGGCCGCGGCGTTCCCAACGCAGCCTTCCGGGATAAACGGCGGCCGCCTTTTCGACATGGCGTTTTCCGCCCTTTGCGACGCATATTCCGGAAACGGAAAAACCAGTCCCGGCGAAATCGCGGGCAAGGCATACCGCATGACCGCCGAGATACTGATGGCGGCCAGGACGGAGGCGAGCGCTCTCGACATGCTGGAGCTCTTGGTCAACAAGGAGAAGAACGGCGGACAGCTAGCGGGCGGCGGCTCCAAACCTCCCCGCTGAAAACCGGAGCCGCGGCGAATCGATCCCGCCCGGCGCCCGGGATGCGAGGAAAACCGCGGGCTTTCCGCGGAAGGCCGGAGGCGCGACAGATTATGATTGAAAAAACGCCGGCACCCTGCTATATATATACTTATCATGCTGAAAAAGATAAACAAAATCATACGGCGCATATTCCGCTATATCGTGCGTTCCTTCAAGGACAAGGAAAACAGGAATCCGGCCTATCTGGGACGGTCGTTCGCCGTCGGATTTTTTTCCGGAATGTGGGTGCTGTGGGGACAGACGGGGATCGCGATCGCGATATGGTTCCTGGCCGGGCGCACGCGCCGCTTCCGCTTCAACGTCGTGCTCGCGTGCCTGACGACGCTGATCACCAATCCGCTGACCACGCCGGCGTGGTTCTATCTCTACTACCTGACCGGTCAGGCGATGCTGGGCGGCAAGGCGATAGAATTCGCAAATTTCGCGCAGCAGCTGAAGCCCTTACTTGAAACCCTCGACCTGGACAGCATAGTGAACTCGATAAAGCTGCTGGCAAAGGGAATCGGCCGGCCGATAATGATAGGAAGCATTCCGTGGTACCCGATAATAGGCGCAATCGGATACTATATCGGCGCGCGCGTATCCGTGCACCTGCGCCGCAAAAGGCTGCATAAACGGAAGCACCGCATACGCCGCCTGATCGGATACCTGAAAAAGATACCGCAGCCATTCTCGCACCACGACGAGAAGCCCAAGCCGGAAGAAAAGCGATGACCTCCATAAAAACCGCCTTTCCCGAAGAAATCGCGGGCGAGGGCATAACGCTCAGGAAACATCCGGCGACGAAGGCGCACGCGGCCGAGCTGCTGGCTCTGGCTTCCCGCAACCGCGAGCACATCGGACGGTGGCGCGAAACAATACTTAAATGGAAAACCGAGGCCGACTGCCTGGACTTCCTGAGAGAGGCCGACCGGCTTTGGAAAAGCGGAAAGAAAATCCAGTATGCGATATTCAGCGCAGACGGCGCGCTTATGGGCGACATAAAGACCGAGCCGGACACGCGCAACTCAACCGCCGAAATCGGATTTTTCATCGGCAGGGAATTCACGCGGAAAGGATACGTGCAGGAGGCGATACGGCTCCTCGAGGACCACCTGTTCAACGCGGGATTCTGGCGCGTCGAGATGGACGCGGAGGAAGGCAACGAGGCCTCGCAGACGATAATCCTCAAGACCGGGCACGCCTTCGAGGGCGCAAAGCTCGGCGCGCGGCAGTTCGTGACCCGGCCGGGGCATTTCTACACCATGATGTTCTCGAAGCTGAGGCGCGAATGGGAGCGCGGGCGGGACACGCCCCGCATGACCTCCGAAGAGGCTCGGGCGAAGCTGCGCGCGATACTCGCCGACACGCACGCGAAGATGAAGGCGCGCAGGGTATAGCCGGGCGCACATCCGGGCGCGGCGCCATATTTATCCTTGTCTTTTGCCGCGTTGCTGGTATCATATTTCCAGGATTGCCGGTTTAGCTCAGCTGGTAGAGCAGTTGATTTGTAATCATCAGGTCGGGGATTCGAGTTCCTCAACCGGCACCAAAAAAGGAAAAAAATGATAAAGTTCAAGAATCAATCAGGCGCAACAATCGACGATATAGCCAAGCTTGACAACGACCAGCTATACAATGCCGTAGCTCAGATGTATGAGCGGGTCATAGGCGCCGGGCTTGCAAAATGGGACGATCCGGAGCAAAAAATGCAGTTCATGCAGTCTGCCTTATCCATGGCGAAGGAAGCGGCAAAACGTCTTGCCGCCCAAAATAATATGGAGGCCAAAGAATACGGAATCCCCAAGGCGCCTCGCGCAAACCCGCTTTTCCCCTCAAGCGAAAGGATGCTGCTTGGCGGAACCGAGCGGACTCTTTTCGGCGTTATGGAACAAATGCAAAACGAATTTTTCGAAAAGGATATGATAAAAGAACAAGACGTCCTTCGCCATTCCCAATGGAGGGCGGGAAAGCCTTACAAAAGGGGGAATATGACGGAACCTCCTTATAATACTACCGTGTCATTCATGCGGCACGCGTCTGATATGCTTGCCGATATACGCCTTCCTTATTCCGAAGCCGAAATGCAGCAGCTGATAGAAAGGATGAAGCAAATCAAAACTTCTTCGGAATTGCCATAATTGATTTTCCATTCAAACATCGCCGTATGGAAAAGCCGGCAAGACTATACCGCCGCGCCAAAACTCCCTCACACCTTCACGATCCTGCCCGCGCCCTCGTACGCGATTTCGCCGTCCAGCTCCAGGTCCAGGAGCGCGGCCATGACGCCGGAGCGCGCATAGCCCGGCAGGGAGCGGACGAGCCCGTCGACAGGGGTTGCCCGCGACGACAGCAGCGACAGTATCCTTTCACGCAAATCCGCCGCGTCCTCCTCGAAGAAATAATCCTCCTCCCTTACCGACAGAAGCGGAAGCGCGCCGCCCGCGTAATCATGCTTCAGCCCGGACAGCGCCTCCAGGACATCGGCGGCGGATTCCACCAGCGCGGCTCCGTTCTTTATCAAATCGTTCGTCCCGCCCGCCCGCGGGTCCGTGGGAAAGTTCGGAACGGCGAACACCTCGCGCCCCTGGGCGGCGGCATAGCGCGCGGTGATAAGGCTTCCGGACTTCCTGCCCGCCTCCACGACCAGCGTGCCCAGCGCGAGCCCGGAGATTATGCGGTTGCGGCGCGGGAACAGGGCCGCCATCGGCTCGGCCCCGGGCGGCATTTCGGAAACGACCGCGCCCTCCTTGATAATTTCGGCGTACAGGTTTTTGTTAGACGGAGGGTACACGACGTCCACGCCGCCCGCAAGCACGGCGACGGTTTTCACGGCGCCCTTCGCCGAGGATTGAAGAGCGCCGGCGTGGGCCTGCGTGTCTATGCCGACCGCCATGCCGGAGACGACGGCATGTCCCGCCTCCGCCACGGCGCGAGCGACGGCCGCCGTGAAATTCCTGCCGTTGAGCGAGGCGTTCCTGGAGCCTACTATCGCAAGCGGCCTGTTCGAAAGCGCGGATGCGTTCCCCAGCACGTAAAGCATCGGCGGGCGGTCCGGAATCTGCTTCAGCAGATACGGATAATCCTCCTCGAACGAGAACAGCGCACGCGCGCCGATACGTTCCGCGGCCTCCAGCTCGCGCTCCGCGTCATGCGGCGGGAATATCTTCATATTCCGCTCCCTCTCCAGGAAATCTATCGCCTTTTCCGGAGCGCCGAACTTCGCCAGCAGCTTGCAAAACGTAGCGCCGCCGACGCCCGCGGTGCGGATCAGCCGCACGAAGCCGATCCTGTCGCCCGTACGGATGCTACCTTCCATCGCGCTCCTGCTTCCTGAAATTCACACTCGATTCCGAGCCTGCGATAAGCCGCCTGATGTTCGAGGCGTGCCGCAGTATCACGAGCAGCACCAGCAGCGCGTAGAATACGCCGAGCCTTCCCGAATCCGGTTCGGCGTACGGAGTCAAATAAAACGCGAGCGGAGCCAGAACCGCCACGACGATCGCGGCCAGCGACGATTTTTTCGTGGCCGCCAGTATCGCCGCCCATATCGCGAACAGACCCGCCGCAATCGCCCACGAGAACAGGAACATGCCGCCCCACACGGTCGCGACGCCCTTGCCTCCCTTGAACTTCAGGTACACCGGGAAGCAGTGGCCAACAAGCGCCATGCCGGCGACCGCCATCTTCAGCTCCAAGTCGCCGTATATCCACAGCCCAAGGCCGAGCGTAAAGGCGCCGGAGGCCGCGCGCGCAATAGCCATGGCCGCGAAAAAGGCCGCAACCGGCTTCAGCGCGTCGCAGACCAGCGTCGCAATCGCAACCGCCCTGCTTCCCGCGCGCAGAACGTTCGTAGCCCCGATGTTGCCGCTGCCGATCTGCCTTACGTCACGCTTCAGGAACACCTTGGTCAAAATCAGACCGGAGGGTATCGAGCCTATCAGGTAGGCAACCGCCCCGGCCAGCATGTACAGTTTTTCCATTCCTCACATCCTTTCAGGTATCTCTATTTTTATTATGTCCGCGAAGATTTCGAAAATCCCGAGCGTCGCGGCGGACAGCGCGAGCCGGCTTTTCCTCAGCGCCGCGTCTTCCTCGCGCAGCACGCTGCAGCGGTGGTAGAAGGCGCTGAACACGACGGCAAGCTCGTATGCGTACTGCACCAGCACATGCACCGCGCGGGCGTCGAAGGCCTTGTCGAGGGCGCCGGCGAACCCGCATATCTTCATCGCAAGCGCCTTGTCGCATCCGTTTGCGATCACTACCTTCGCGGCGGTATCCGCATCCGGGAAATTCGCGAGCATGGATTTTATGCGCACGGCGGTATAGAGCACGTAGGGGCCCGTCTTTCCCTCGAAGCTTACGAATTTATCCAGGTCGAACACATAGTCCGAGGCGCGGGGATTCACCAGGTCGGCGAACTTTATCGCCGCGACGGCGACCGCACGGGCGACCGATTCCGCCTCCGCCGCCCCCAGCTCCTTCGCAGACTCCCCCACGCGCTTCCGCGCAAGGGCGAGCGCGTCCGAAACCAGATCCTCCAGCTTCGCCGTATCGCCGGAGCGAGTCTTGAACGGCTTTCCGTCGCTTCCCAGAACCGAGCCGTTGCCCAGATGCTCGAAGGAGGCGCCGCCCGCAATTCCGGTGATCTTGGCCACCGAAAACACCTGGTGGAAGTGGAGCGCCTGCGGAGTGCCGGCGACGTACCAAACCATGTCGGCCTTCATGTTTTCCACGCGGTCGTACAGGGTTGCCACGTCGGTCATGCCGTACATCACCGCCCCGTTCGACTTCACCATGATGAAGGGCGGAACCGGCGCGCCGTTCATGGGATAGCCCGAAAGGTCGATTATCTCCGCGCCGTCCGACATCCTGGTAAATCCGCCCGCGCGGAAACGAGGGATCAGCTCGCGCACGAACGGGTCGGCATCCGATTCGCCCAGCCACAGATCGAACCGGACGAGGAGGGAGTCGTAAATCTTCCTCATGCCTTCGACCGAGGGCGCCACGAACGACTTCCATATGCGGCGGTTTTCCGCATCGCCGTCCTGCAGCTTCTTCGTCTCCTCCCGCGCGCGGGACATGAATTCCTCGTCCTCCTTCGAACGCCGGGAGGCCTCGGGATAAAGCCTGTTCAGCGCGTCGACATCGACCGGCAGCGGAAGATTCTTTTCCTTTATCGCGGCGATAAGCATGCCCATGGGCAGACCCCAGTCGCCAAGGTGCGCATCCCCCGTGACGCGGTGACCCTTGAACCGGGCAAGGCCTATCAACGCCTCGCCTATGACCGCAGGGCGCAGATGGCCGACGTGCAGCGCTTTTGCCACGTTCGGGCCGCCGTAATCGACGACTATGTTTTTCGGGTCGGATGCTTTCTCAACTCCGAAATCCGGCGCGGCGATTGTTTCGGCGACCGCTTCGGCCACGAATCCGTTGTCCAGGGTCATGTTTATGAAGCCCGGGCCGTCGACGGAAACCCTTACTCCGCCATCCTTGATATTCGCGGCGATGGATTCGGCCACCGCGCGCGGGTTCGACCCTTCGATCTTGCCGAGGGCGAGCGCCACGTTCGATTGGAAATCGGACAGGTCGGGACGGTCGGAGGGGCGCACAAGCTCCGCGCCGGCGGGCGGATCGAAACCGGCGGCCGAAACCGCATCCCTGAAAATCTTGGCAAGCCTTTCCTTCAGAAAATCCATTATGCGAGCCCCGCCGCGGATTTCACGCGCGCCAAAGTCTTCGTTGCGGACGCGCGCGCCCTCACCGCTCCGGCGGCCAGCACGGCGTCTATCTTTTCCGGCGCGGCGATCAACTCCGCATACCTTGCGCGAACCGGGCGCAGGACGGCGTTCGCGGCCTCGGCCAGCATTTTCTTCGCCTCGCCATAGCCTATGCCGCCCGACAGGAATTCCTTCCTGTAATTTTCCTCCACGCCGAACAATTGCATAAGGCGGTAGATTAGGCTTTCGTCGTCCTTGGGCGCCTCCGGCGGAAGACTGTCGGTCGGAATCTTCATGATCCTCTTCGCGGTCTCGGCCTCCGCCGCGAACAGGCCGACGACGTTGCCGTAGGACTTGCTCATCTTCCGGCCGTCGAGCCCGGGAATTACTTCGACTGCCTCCGGTATATGCGCGGACGGCATCTTCAGGATTTCGCGCCCGTAGGCCGAATTGAGCGAGCCCGCGATGTCGCGCGCGATTTCGATATGCTGCTTCTGGTCAAGGCCGACCGGCACGATGTCCGCGTCCATCGCCAGAATATCGGCCGCCATAAGTATCGGATAGGTGTAAAGACCCATGTTGACGTTGTCGTCGCTGCCGTCCCTGTCCAGCACGGCCTTGTACGCATGCGCGCGGTTCATCAGCCCCTTCGGCGCGAAGTTCATCAGGATCGAGGCCAGCTCGAAAACCTCCGGCACGTCCGACTGGCGGTAGAAAACCGTCTTGTCCGGATCTATGCCGCAGGCAAGGAAGGTCGCCGCGACCTCCCGCGTCTTTGTCCGCATGAAATCCGGATCGCGGACGGAGTTGAGAGCGTGGACGTCCGCGATGAATATATAGCCCGCCCCCTCGTTCGAATTGACAAGATCGACCGCGGGTCTTATCGCTCCGAAATAATTGCCGACATGCGGATCGCCCGTCGGCTTCACCCCGGTAAGAATAGTATCGGCCATTTTCACACCTTTCAGTTATGGAAAATAATAATGCATGCGGCCGGGTTTGTAAAGCCTAATTCTTCCACAGACTCTCCAGCGCGGGGGCGTTCATCAGCGCCTCGACAAGGGCGTCCGCGGTTTGTATCCCGAACTTGTCCGAGCATGCCGAAAGATCGCAGGAAAACCTCGCCTCCAGCTCGGCCAGGGCGTCGATCCACGCCCAATAGCCGAGCCCGGCCCTCAGGCAAGCCTCCGCCTTCGCCGTTTTGCCGGCGGCGATGCGCGGCCTTGGAGCCTTCGCCCCCAAAACCCTCCGCACCTCCCTGGCCACCAATTCCCTTTTGCTATTATCCATGCCGCTTTCCTTGCCTGATTGAAACCGATTATAGACAATAATATATGATTCGGCAATAATATTTTCAAGACCCGGGCAAGTATCTGTTGCAAAACGAATTTTTTCAAGTAGATTATATAGCGAGGGACAAGATTATGAAAAAATTCTCCAATATATTGATTCTTCTGATTTTTCTGTTCGCCGGGTGGCGGGTGCTCCGCGCGGAGATATATGTCGACATCGATTCCGGCAACATAAAGCCGATCTCGATCGCCATCATGGACCTTGCGGGCTCCGGCGGGGAAACCGCCAAAATCGGCTCCGACATATCGAAGGTGGTCACGCACGACCTGAAGCGCAGCGGGCTGTTTTCCCCCATCGCCCATTCCGCCTTCATCGACACGAAGCAGGACGCGGGGATGCCTCCTACGTTCGAAAACTGGTCGGTGATCAACGCCCAGGCGCTTTTGTTCGGGCAGGTCGAGGAGGCAAAGGCCGGAAAGGTGAAGGTCGAATTCCAGCTGTGGGACATACCGGGGCAGACGCGCATCGAGGGGCAGATACTACTTACCGAGAAATCCAACTGGCGCCGCATAGCGCACATCATATCCGACTATGTGTACAAGCGCATGACCGGGGACGCGGGATATTTCGACACCCGCATAGTCTATGTCGCGGAAACCGGATCGAAGCTCGCCCGCACGAAGCGGCTGGCCATCATCGACCAGGACGGGGCGAATCTGAAATACCTGACCGACGGCAGGATACAGGTGACCACTCCGGTGTTTTCGCCGAACAGCCAGAAAATCGCCTATATGACGTATTTCAAGAACGTGCCGCGCGTGTACATATTCGACATAGAAACCGGGGAGCAGGAGCTGCTCGGCAACTTCCCGGGCATGTCGTTCGCGCCACGGTTTTCCCCGGACGGCAAGCATATCCTGATGAGCATAGCCGACGAGGGCAACTCCGACATATATGAAATGGAGCTTTCCACGAAAAAGATGAGGCAGCTTACCCGCGAGGCGGCGATCGAAACCGCGCCCACCTATTCCCCGGACGGAAAGACGATAGCATTCGTCTCCGACCGCAGCGGCAGCCCGCAGCTTTACACCATGACCCGCAAGGGCAGGGACGTGGAGCGCATCAGCTTCGGCGGAGGGCAGTACGGCGATGTCGCATGGAGCCCGCGCGGGGACTATCTCGCGTTCGTGAAAATCAAGGGCGGGGATTTCTATATCGGCATAATGTTCGAGGACGGCACCGGCGAGCGCCTTATCGCGAAGGGCTATACGGTCGAAAGCCCGACCTGGAGCCCGAACGGACGGCGCATAATATTCTACGAGGAAGAGCCGACGAAGGACGGCGACGGAAAGCTCACCCTTCAAAGCGTGGACATCACCGGATACAACCACGAGATAATAAAGACCGAAACGCGCGCCTCCGATCCCGCGTGGTCGCCCCTGCTTCCTTAAACCGCCGGAAAGCCGCCTGCGCAAGCCGCGCGAAGGCCGTCATCCACCGCCCTCCGTCATACCGGCATCCTTTCCCCCTCCGTCATTGTCGGGCTTGACCCGACAATCCAGGCCGCGCGAGGAATCCTTCACCACCTGGATAGCGGCATCGAGCGCCGCTATGACAACCCTCGCGGCCGGCGACGGCAGGGGTGACGGCGGAAAACGATTCCTTGCCTTTCATTTACAAAACATATATAATCGTATCCAGCTTTGGGATAATGCCCG
>JAISNH010000095.1 GCA_031276335.1 Rickettsiales bacterium | reverse complement strand
TGGTTCGGCGTGATGATCGGCTTGCCGGAAGCGGGGTGCAGTATGTTGTTGGTCGACATCATGAGGACGCGCGCCTCCAGCTGGGCCTCCAAGGACAGCGGGACGTGCACGGCCATCTGGTCGCCGTCGAAGTCGGCATTGAACGCGGTGCAGACGAGGGGATGGAGCTGTATCGCCTTTCCTTCGATCAGTATCGGCTCGAACGCCTGTATCGACAGGCGGTGCAGCGACGGCGCGCGGTTGAGGAGCACCGGATGCTCCTTGATGACTTCCTCCAGGATGTCCCACACGACCGGAAGCTCCTTTTCGACCATCTTCTTCGCGGATTTTATGGTGTTCGCATGCCCGTAGAATTCCAGCTTCGAGTATATGAACGGCTTGAACAGCTCCAAGGCCATGCGCTTCGGAAGCCCGCACTGGTGCAGCTTCAGGCTGGGGCCAGACACTATGACCGAACGCCCGGAATAATCGACGCGCTTGCCCAGAAGGTTCTGGCGGAAGCGGCCGGCCTTACCCTTCAGCATGTCGGCCAGCGATTTCAGAAGCCTGCGATTGTTCGCGACAACCGGACGCGGACGGCGGGAATTGTCGAACAGGCTGTCCACCGCCTCCTGCAGCATGCGTTTTTCGTTGCGTATGATTATTTCCGGCGCCTTCAGCTCCATGAGCCTTTTGAGCCTGTTGTTGCGGTTGATGACGCGGCGGTAAAGGTCGTTCAAATCCGCGGTCGCGAACCTTCCGCCGTCAAGCGGCACCAGCGGACGCAGCTCCGGCGGAATGACCGGAATGACGTCCAGTATCATCCATTCCGGCTTCGAGCCGGAGGCGATGAAGGACTCGATTATCTTCAGCCGCTGTATGACCTTCTTCCTGGCCATCTCGAACTTCATTTCCTTCAGCTCGAAGCGCAGCTTTTCCGCTTCGGCCGCAAGGTCGACGGAGGCGAGCATCTCCTTCAGCGCCTCCGCTCCTATGCCCGCGCGGAAGCTGTCCGCGCCGTATTCGTCCAGGTACTGCTGGTACTGGTCTTCGGTCAGGAGCTCGTGCATCTTGAGCGGGGTCAGCCCCGGCTCGATGACGATGTAGTTGTCGAAATACAGCACCTTCTCCGCCTTTTTAAGCGGCATGTCGAGGAGCACGCCGATCTTGGACGGCAGGGACTTCAGGAACCATATGTGCGCGACGGGCGAGGCGAGCTCTATGTGCCCCATGCGCTCGCGCCGTACCTTGGAGAGGGTGACTTCGACGCCGCACTTCTCGCATATGACGCCGCGGTACTTTATGCGCTTGTACTTCCCGCAAAGGCACTCGTAGTCCTTCACCGGCCCGAATATCTTGGCGCAGAACAGGCCCTCCTTTTCCGGCTTGAAGGTGCGGTAGTTGATTGTTTCGGTCTTCTTGACCTCGCCGAACGACCACGCGCGTATCTGCTCCGGGCTTGCGACCGAGATTTTCAATTTGGAGAACACGTCTTCCGGAACGGCGGTCTTGAACGCCTTCTGGATTTCTTTCTGCAGGTTCTGCTGCGCCTTGTCGTCGTCGATTCTTTTGTTGTCCATGACTTTTGCTCCTTGTTATCTTTCGGATGATTTCACGCCAAGCCAGCGCAGTACCAAGCTCCGGTCCTTATAAAGTTCCAGGCGGTTGTGCCAATATTCCAGTATCCGCTTTGCATCGGTCGTGGTATACCGGGAGTCCCCCCAGCCGAGGTGGAGGCCGTCGCGATCCTCTATCCGATACTCGCGCAATTCGATTTTTTCCGTCGCCATTTCATATCTCCTATTTCTTCATTTCTGGGTTTCCAGGCTATTTGCTTTTGCCGAATAAAGATCTAAGCCAGTAGCCCGCCGAATAAATCCTTAACATCGAGCCAATAAAGAACGCGGCCTTTTTATCGAAGCGCCGCCGGCTGCGGCGCGTGCCGTCTAAAAAGTCGTCGGCGCCAGAAAAATGCCTTGCGAACACAGTCATGCTGGCAATGTGCACGCCCTGACCTTCGCCGCCGTCCAGCTTGAATATCTTTTTCATTTTGCGTATCTCCTATTTCTTCATTTCGAGGTTGAGCCCGAGCGAGCGGATTTCCTTCACGAGGACGTTGAAGCTCTCGGGCGTTCCGTACTCGAAGTCGTAGTTGCCGCGGACGATTGATTCATACACCTTCGTGCGGCCGGACACGTCGTCGGACTTGACCGTCAGCATTTCCTGGAGGGTGTAGGCCGCGCCGAACGCCTCCAGCGCCCAGACCTCCATTTCGCCGAAGCGCTGGCCGCCGAACTGCGCCTTGCCGCCGAGCGGCTGCTGGGTGATCAGGCTGTACGGCCCGACGCTGCGGGCGTGTATCTTCTCGTCGACAAGGTGGTGCAGCTTCAGCATGTACATGTACCCGACGGTGACCGGGCTGTCGAACTTCTCGCCGGTCTCGCCGTTGTAAAGCGTCACCTGGCCGGAGGTGGAAAGCCCCGCTTCCTTGAGGAGCGAAACTATGTCGGCCTCCTTCGCGCCGTCGAAAACCGGGGTCGACATGGGAATGCCGTTCGAAACGGAATCCGCGAACGACTTTATCTCCTCGTCGCTCATCTGTGCCAGCTCCTCGCCGTAGATGTCCTTGCCGTAGATTTTCTCAAGCTTCGCGCGGATGTCCGCGGCCTTCAGCTCGCGCTTGTAGACCTTCTCCATCATGTCCTTTATCTGGTTGCCGAGTCCTTTCGCCGCCCACCCGAGGTGGGTTTCGAGTATCTGCCCGACATTCATTCGGGACGGCACGCCCAAGGGGTTCAGCACGATGTCGACCGGCTGTCCGTCGGATTCATACGGCATGTCCTCGATCGGCACCACGCGGGAAACGATGCCCTTGTTCCCGTGACGGCCGGCCATCTTGTCGCCGACCTGCAACTTGCGCTTCACCGCGATGAACACCTTCACGACTTTCAGGACGCCAGGCAGCAGGTCGTTGCCCTGCCTTATCTTCTCGACCTTGTCGTCGAACTTCGCCTCCATCTTGGCAAGCGCGTCGGCGAAGTCGCATATCATCGCGTCGTAGGATTCCTGATGCTTCTCGTTCTCCAGCTTTATCTTTTCTAGCCTGGAAACCGGAACCGAGTTCAGCACGTCGGCGGAAAGCTCGCTCCCCTTGCTCATTATCGCGGCCGGCCCGTCGATTATGACCTTGCCGTCCAGGAAGGCCTTCACCTTCTCGCGGAAGCCAAGCTCCAGTATGCGACGCTCGTCGCCGCGGTCATTGTTCAGCTTTTCGATTTCCATGTATTCTATGGAAAGGGCGCGCTCGTCCTTCTCGATTCCGCGGCGGAAGAACATGCGGACGTCCAGGACGGTGCCTTCGGTGCCGGGCGGCACGCGGAGCGAGGTATCCCTGACCTCGGTCGCCTTTTCGCCGAATATCGCGCGGAGCAGCTTTTCCTCCGGCGTGACCAGGCTTTCACCCTTCGGCGTGACCTTTCCGACCAGTATGTCGCCGGCCTTGACGAACGCGCCGATGTGGATGACACCGGTCTCGTCCAGGTTCTTCAGGGCCTCGACGCCGACGTTGGGGATGTCGCGGGTGATTTCCTCGGGCCCCAGCTTCGTGTCGCGCGACATGATTTCGAATTCCTCTATGTGCACCGAGGAGAACACGTCGTCGCGGACGATTCGCTCGGATATGACGATCGAATCTTCGTAGTTGTAGCCCTGCCACGGCATAAAGGCCACCTTCACGTTGCGGCCGAGGGCCAGCTCGCCCATGTCGGTGCACGGCCCGTCGGCCAGGATGTCGCCGGCCTTCACCCTGTCGCCGACCTTCACTATCGGCTTCTGGTTGATGCAGGTGTCCTGGTTGGAGCGGACGTACTTCTGCAGGCGGTATATGTCGACGCCGGAGGCGGATTTGGACTTCCGGCTGGTCGCCTGCACGACTATGCGCGTCGAATCGACCTGTATGACCGTGCCGTCGTTTTCGGCCACGACCACGGCCTTCGAGTCGGTTGCGACCCTGTACTCGATTCCGGTTCCGACGAACGGCGCCTCGGACTTGACTAGAGGCACGGCCTGCCTCTGCATGTTCGAACCCATAAGCGCGCGGTTCGCGTCGTCGTTCTCGAGGAAGGGGATAAGGGCGGCGGCCACGGAGACCAGCTGCTTCGGGCTGACGTCCATAAGGGTTATTTCGGACGGCGGCAGCAGCACGAACTCGCCGTTCTTGCGACACGCGACCAGCTCCTCGGCAAACGTCATGTTCCGGTTCAATATCGAATTTCCCTGCGCGATGACGTACTTGTTCTCCTCCATCGCGGAAACGTATATGACCTCGTCGGTGACCTTGCCGTTCACGACCTTCCGGTACGGGGTTTCGAGGAAGCCGTGCTTGTTGATGATTGCGTACGAGGCGAGCGAGTTGATAAGCCCTATGTTCTGCCCCTCCGGGGTTTCGATCGGGCAGATTCGCCCGTAGTGTGTGGCATGCACGTCGCGGACCTCAAAGTCGGCGCGCTCGCGCGTCAGGCCGCCGGGGCCCAGGGCCGACAGGCGCCTTTTGTGGGTTATCTCCGAAAGCGGATTGTTCTGATCCATGAACTGGGACAGCTGCGAGGAGCCCAGGAATTCCTTTATGGCGGACAACACGGGCCTGGCGTTCACCAGCTCCTGCGGCATGATCGAATCGATCTGCACGGACGACATCTTCTCGCGTATCGCGCGCTCCATGCGCACTATTCCGATTCGATACTGGTTCTCCAGCAGCTCGCCGACCGAGCGCACGCGGCGGTTGGAAAGGTTGTCTATATCGTCGATTTCGCCCTTGCCGTCGCGGAGGTCGACAAGCGTCTTGATCGTTTTTATCACGTCGTCGCGGCGAAGTATGGTCAGATCCTCCGGCGCGTCCTCGGGGCTGGTGTCCAGCCTCATGTTCATCTTGAACCGGCCGACCGGGGACAGGTCGTAGAAGTCGCGGTCGAAGAACATGCGGAAGAACATGTTTTCGGACGAGCTGACGGTGGGCGGCTCGCCAGGGCGCATGACCTGGTATATGTCGAACAAAGCTTCCTCGCGCGTCTTGTTCTTGTCGGACACGAGCGTATTCCGCATGTGCGCGCCGACGGTCGTGTTGTCGATGTAAAGCACGCCGAATTCCTTTACCTTGGAGGCCTCCATCCTGGAAAGCGTCTCGGCGGTTATTTCCTGCCCGGCTTCGGCGATCACCTCGAACGTTTCCATGTCGAGCACGTCGTCGGACAGGTATATTCCCTTATCCACGATGTTTTCGTCGGAGATGTAAAGCTCCTTCACGCCGTCCTCGTAGAGCTTCTTCGCGTTCCTCGGAGACAGGCTGGAGCCGGCGGGCAGCACGGCCTTGCCGTTCGCGGCGTTCACCAGGTCGTAGCTGAACTTGACGTTCTTGGTGACGAGCGCGGGATTGAAGGCGAACTTCCATCCGTTCTTGAACCGCGTCATCTTTATTTCATTGTAGAACAGCTTCAGGATTTCGTTCGACGACATGCCGACCTTCTCTATCTGCTCCGCATCTCCGCCCTCGGCTATGGCCTTTTTGACCGCCGCCTCGGTCTCGTCGTTGTAGAACGCGGACAAAAGCGAGGTCACCGGGAACTTGCGCTTCTTGTCGATCCTGACGTACACTATGTCCTTCGCGTCGAACTCGAAGTCGAGCCAGAATCCCCTGGACGGTATGATTTTCGCGCTGAAAAGGAGCTTGCCGGAGGCGTGCACCTTTCCTTCGTCGTGCGTGAAGAACACGCCGGGCGAACGCTGCATCTGGGAAACGAACACGCGCTCCGTCCCGTTGAAGACGAGGGTGCCCTTGTCGGTCATTAGGGGAACCTCGCCCATGAATATCTCCTGCTCCTTCACGTCCTTGATGGACTTCCTGCCGTTCTCGTCCATGTCCCAGACGATGAGGCGGAGCGCGACGCGCAGAGGCGCGGCGTAGGTCAGCCCGCGGCGCAGGCATTCCTCCGCGTCGTATTTTGGAGCGTCGAATTCGTATTTTATGAACTCCAGGGTCGCAAGCCCGGAAAAATCGTTTATGGGAAACACCGATTTGAACACGGCCTGTATGCCGATGTCGCGGCGGGCTTCCGGCTTTTCCTCCAGCTGGAGGAAGCTTTTATAGCTCTCTTCCTGTATTTTTATCAGGTTGGGAAGGTCTATCGGAGCCTTTATCTTGCCGAAGTCTTTTCTGATTCTTTTATAAGCATTAAACATATTTTCAGCCTCTTTTGTTTCGTGCTTGAACTTCAAAAGTTTATCATCTTTTTGAGGTCAAACCGTTTGGTTTAACTTTCCGCACCCAAGGAAAAATCCGGAGCCTGCCTGGATGCGCGCAGGCTCCGCCGGCGATGTAAGGATTCAAGATTTAAGATTGAACGGCAATTTCTTATATCTTGAATCGAAAATTACTTCAGCTCCACGGTGGCGCCGGCCGCTTCCAGCTTCGCCTTCATCTCTTCGGCGGCGGCCTTCGCGACTCCCGACTTCACGCTCTTCGGGGCGCCGTCGACCAGGTCTTTGGCCTCCTTGAGGCCGAGGCCGGTTATTTCGCGCACTTCCTTTATGACAGCGATTTTGTTCCCGCCCGCGGATGCGAGCACGACGTCGAAATCGGTCTTTTCCTCGGCGGCCTCGGCGGCCGGGCCGGCCATCACGACGGGAGCCGCGGCGGACACGCCCCATGTTTCCTCAAGTTTCTTGGAAAGCTCGGCGGCCTCCATGACGGTAAGTTTCGACAGCTCGTCGACAAGTTTCTGCAAATCAGCCATTTTTTTATCCTCTTTGTTAAATTATAAACGTTATGCGTCGGATTTTGAATCCTAAGCCGGTTTTTCGGAATACGCCTTCAGAGCCCTGGCGATATTGCCGCCCGGGGTCTGGAGCACGGCGCAGATCTTGGCGCGCGCCTCGTCCAAGGTCGGCAGCATAGCCACCTCCTTGACCCGCGCGGCGTCCAGGATTTCCGAACCCATGGCGCCGCCAAGTATCGCGACCTTGTCGTTTTTCTTCGCGAACTCGAACACCACCTTGTGGGGGATTATCGGGTCGCCCGAATACGCGACTATGGTCGAATCCTTGAACAGCGGGGCCAGCTTCTCGAATTTGGTGTCCTGAAGCGCCAGCTTGGTAAGCCGGTTCTGCGTGACCTTGACCGAGGCGCCCTTTTCGCGAGCCTTGTTCCTCAGCTCCGTCATCTCGGCGACGCTCAGTCCCTTGAACTTCGCGACCACCAGGGATTCGGATGCTTTGAAAGCGGACTTCAGGGCCTCGATCCAGCTTTTTTTCTGATTACGGTCCATGTCTTGCCTTTCTTTTTCTCTTGGTTGATATTAGGTTCCGCGGCTTCCGCCGCATCCCCGGTCCGTCTTGCCCAAGAGTCGTTTTGCTCTTGTCTTGGCAGGTGGCTGCCCATTAAACTTGCGTGCCTGCTGTCTTGGACAAGTATTCTTATTCAATATTCAAGCATCAGCAATCCTGCCCTAAGCCTGTTTATGACCTGTTCGGCAAGAGTTGGCAACTTGGCATTGTCGACCCTGCTGCAGCTGCGGCGCCCGGTACGCGGGTCGCAATACAAACGATAGTCGGCCGGATTTACCTTTACGGAACCCACATCTTTCTTTTTCCCGCGGCCAAGCGGAATATAGACGTGCACGTGCAACGATCCTACGACGCTCGCCAGATCGTCGTTGAACGCTATCGTGGTTCCGCGGAAACCGGCGCCGTGCGCGATACCGGTCACTCTTTTGCATACTTTAGCCATTGCGTTACCCTGCCCCCTTCACGCCCGCGGTATCGATTTTCAATCCCACGCCCTGCGTGGTCGACAGGCATATCTTCTTCAGGTACACGCCCTTCGAGCTGGCCGGCTTCGCCTTTATGACCGCATCCAGGAAGGCCTTGAAGTTTTCGGCCAGTTTCGCCTCGCCGAACGACAGTTTGCCCAGTCCGGCGTGCACTATGCCGGATTTTTCGGCGCGGAATTCGACCTGCCCGGCCTTGGCTTTCGCGACCGCGCCCTTCACGTCCGTCGTGACCGTACCCAGCTTCGGATTCGGCATGAGGCCCTTCGGCCCGAGAATCTTCGCGGCCTTGCCGAGCGAGGCCATCATGTCCGGCGTGGCGATCGCGCGGTCGAAGTTCAGCTCGCCTTTGAGTATCTTCTCTATCAAGTCGTCTTCGCCGACCAGGTCGGCTCCCGCGGCCTTGGCTTCCTCGGCTTTCGCGCCCTTTGCGAATACGGCGACGCGCGCCTTTTTCCCGGTGCCGTTGGGAAGGCTGACCATCCCGCGCACGTTCTGGTCCGACTGCTTCGTGTCGATGCCGAGCGCGATCGCGGCGTCCAGGGTCTCGTCGAACTTGACCGCGGATTTCTCCTTCAGGATTCTTATCGCCTCCTCGGCGGTGTATAGCCTGTCCTTGGAAAGTCCGTCGTTCATCTTCTTGAATCTTTTCGATATAAACGTCATTTCAGCCCTCCGTCACTTCTACGCTCATGGACCTGCACTGCCCTTCGACCATGCGCGCCGCGGCCTCCAGGTCGTGGCAGTTCATGTCCGGCATTTTCATCTCGGCGATCGCCTTTACCTGCGAGCGCTTCAGCCGGCCGGCCGAATCCCCTTTGCCCGGAGTCTTGCTGCCGGATTTTATGCCGGCGTTCTTTTTTATAAGATAGCTGACGGGCGGCAGCTTGACCATGAAGTCGAACGATTTGTCCCTGTACACGGTGATCACGACGGGAAGGGGCGAGCCCTTCTCCATGTCTTTCGTCCTGTCGTTGAAGGCCTTGCAGAACTCCATTATGTTGACGCCCGCCTGTCCCAACGCCGGGCCGACCGGCGGCGACGGGCTTGCGGCTCCGGCCGCTATCTGCAGCTTCACCAGTTTCACTACTTCTTTTGCCATTTCATGCTCCTTTTTCATTCATCGGATGGCAGTCGCGGCGATGGCTCGCCTCCTGCCGGTTAAAACTACCTCGAGGTTCCCGCCCGCTTCGAAGCGAGCAAGAATTTCCAATCCAGCTTCGATTCGCGCGGCAACGGATCCACAAGCCCGGAATCTTCCCTGAGTTTCCTCACCCGCTCGAACGACTCGATGTCATGGTCGCCAAGATACTGGACTATCGTGCCGATGTCGCCGTCGTACGCGCCGGAATCCGCGACCATGTCGAGTATCGGCAAAAGCCCGTACCTCTTCATGTCGGCATAATCTATCGTGAAATAGTCCACGAAGAACCACATTCGCGGAACCTCGGCGCGCTTCAAAACCCACGCATGCCTGCCCTTCACGCTCGCCTTTATCTCGAAAAGGGTGCCGTCCTTCGAGGAAAATTCTTTCTTCGCGTCGAACTTCATGCCCTTCTGCGTGTCCGCGCTTTCTATATCTTTCGTTTCGCCGTCAAACATCTTTCATCCTTCGGTTCAACCGGCCGCGGCCGGATCAAGCCTATTGTTCGCGCTCCTTGTTCTTTATCGTGGCTGTTGCCCGCGTCTTTGGCAGCAGGATGCCGTTTTTAATCCTTATATAGGTCCCCCGATAATCAACGCGCGGAAGCGGGGATGCATCTTTCAAGCGCCCCTTCTGCTTGTCGTGGTATATGTACATGGGGTTCACGAACCTTGCCATGGCGCGCTCCTAAATCTTTTCCACTTGCGTGTAGCCGAGGTCGACCTGCGTCGGACGCCCAAATATCGAAACCGAAACCTTCAGCCTCTGCTTCTCGTCGTCGACGCGCTCGATTATTCCGTTGAACGAGGCGAACGGGCCCTCGTTGACCTTCACTTGCTCGCCGACGTCGTAATGTATGGCGGAGGCGAAGTTCTCCTCCTTGTTCTCAAGCCGGTGGATGAGGTTCGCCGCATCCTTCTCGGTGACCGGGGAGGGCTTCGTGCGGCTGCCCAGGAATCCGGAAACCAAGGGTATGTCCTTCACCATGTGCCACGTCTCGTCGTTCATCACCATGTGGATCAGGACGTATCCGGGAAAGAACTTCTTTTCGACCTTCACCTTCTTGCCCTGCTTTATCTCGACCGTTTCCTGCGACGGGATAAGGATTTCGACGAAGCTGTCCTCCATCCTGGCCTTCTTGATTTTTTCCTCGAGCCTGGTGACTACGGCCTTCTCGCATCCGGAATGGACGTATACCACGTACCAGCGGGCGGAATCTTTTTTCGTTTCTGTATTCTGCGTCTCTTCGCTCATCGTAATTCCAGTTAAAAATTGAATATCAAACTAAGCAGCCAGGTGAAAAGCCAGTCGACCGCAAAGAAAAACGCCGCGAATATCATGGAGAATACGAACACCATTATTGCGCCGTTGACGGTTTCCTTTTTCGTCGGCCATACGACTTTGCGTATCTCTTCCTTCACTTCGCTAAAAAATTTCACAGCTTTGCCCAATTGCAGCACCTCTCGCATGTTTCCGATTCGCAACCGATTCGCCCGGCGGAATATAACGCAAACCCTAGGATATCCCTAAGATTTGGCAGGGGCAGAAGGATTCGAACCCTCGACCAATGGTTTTGGAGACCACTACTCTACCAGCTGAGCTATACCCCTATTCTATTGATTTTACAAGGTTTTCGCGCGCCGACGCTCCAAAGTACACAGAGTCTACACCGAAACCCCGCTGAAAATCAAGCCTTTTTTAACAGCCGGAACACTATACAGAAAAGTTTCCGGGATTTCAAATGAAAAAAATCATCCTCCGCAACCGCGAAGCCGGCGATCCGGCGCTTTTACAAAAAATCCTTTTGACTTACTCCGCAACCTCTATTATCATGTCGGAACTTGAATAACAAAGGTTTTATAATGTCAACTGTCTATAGAACGAACACCTGCGGAGAGATAGACGAAGGGTTCATCGGAAAGAAGATACGGCTAGCGGGATGGATAAACTCGAAGCGCGACCACGGCGGCCTGATGTTCCTCGACCTTCGCGACCATTACGGCGTGGTGCAGGCGACGATCGACATGGAGCACGCGGATTTCCCGAAGCTGGAGCGCCTCCGGATTGAATCCGTAATCTCGGTCGAAGGGGCGGTCGTGAAGCGGAGCGAGGATACGGTGAACGAAAGCATCCCTTCGGGACGCGTGGAGCTGAAAATCGATTCTTTCGACATACTATCGAGCGCGGACGTGCTGCCCGTATTGGTCGCGGGAGAGGAGCAGTTTCCCGAGGATTTGCGCATAAGGTACCGCTACATCGACCTCCGCCGTCCGAAAATGCAGGGCATAATAAAGCTCCGCTCGGCGGTAATCAAGACCATCCGCGACAGGATGTGGGAGCTTGGCTTCAACGAGCTCCAGACGCCGATACTGACCGCCAGCTCGCCGGAAGGCGCGCGCGACTTCCTTGTCCCCTCGCGGCAGTTCCCCGGAAAATTCTACGCCCTTCCGCAGGCGCCCCAGCAGTTCAAGCAGCTGGCCATGGTCGCCGGCTTCGACAAGTATTTCCAGATCGCGCCGTGTTTCCGCGACGAGGACGGCCGCGCCGACCGCCTGCTGGAATTCTACCAGCTTGACGTCGAAATGTCCTTCGCGGGACAGGACGACGTGTTCGCGGTGGCCAAGGACGTATTCGAAACCGTATTCCGGAAATTCGCGGACGGGCGCCGCATCGACGAATGGCGGACCATACCCTATGAGGCGGCGATGGAGGATTACGGCTCGGAAAAGCCGGACTTGCGCAATCCGCTGGTGATAAAGGACGTGACCGAAGCGTTCAGGGGCTCTGGCTTCGCGATATTCGCGAACAATATCGAAAAGGGCGCGGTGGTAAAGGCGATCCGCGCGCCGAAGTCGAGCGAGCGTCCGCGCAGCTGGTTCGACGGACTGAACGACTGGGCGCGCGCGAACAAGGCGGCCGGGCTGGGCTATATAGTCTTCGAGGCTTCCGGCGGCGAGCCGAAGGGCCCGATCGCAAAGAACCTGGAGCCCGCGCGCATTGAAAAAATAAAGGAAATCTGCGGCACCGGCAACGGCGATTCGGTGTTCTTCGTGTGCGGCAGACAGGTCGACGCGCAGAAATTCGCGGGCATTGCCCGAACCAGGCTCGGCGCCGACCTGAACCTGATAGAACGGGACGTGTTCAAGTTCGCCTTCATAACCGATTTCCCGCTATACGAGCTGGACGAGGCGACGGGCAAGCTCGACTTCGGGCACAATCCCTTCTCCATGCCGCAGGGCGGGATA
>JAISNH010000076.1 GCA_031276335.1 Rickettsiales bacterium | reverse complement strand
TACAACAGGGAATATCGTGGAGGTTCGCTTCAATCTAGGATTTAATCTCGCCTCACGACTCTGATTCTTAAAACACTCCACAAAAAAGTCAAGAGATTCTTTGTTCCGGCTATTGATCCCGCTTTTCCAAGCCGGATTTTTTATCGTAAAATCAATATATTACAAAACTGCATATTTTTCTATAAAATAAAACCATCCAGAGAAAAATGCGGTTTATAAAGCTCTTAAAAAAACTGGCTTTTAAGAACAAAATAGAATCGATTCGCGAATCGATTTCCAATGCTCTTCATTTCTAGCAAAACGCATGGCGGAATTCAATAAAAAACAACGAAAAAATTGCAATGTTTCAAAGTCCCCGCCAATAAGATTGCCCGCAAGTCGAGGAGAGAGAAAATAAGGAGGGAATGACTTGCGGGACCTGTACTGGCTTTCGCCAGATTTGCCGAAATGAGGGGTCGTCTCGGCAAATTTCTTTTTTCGTATAAACGAAATTAGCTTTATTATACAAATCAAATTTACTTTGTCAATAAAATAATGAAAAAATATTTTTTGGGGAAAATGTTGGGGTTCTTCCTCTATTTTCTGCATCGGCGCTTGCCTTCGCGTTAAAAACCGAATAAAGTCGGGAGAGCTTGATATTTCTTAAGGGATTTGCCATGAAAAAATTTATAATCGCGCTTTCCCTGCCCGCCTTGGCGGCGTGCGCCGCCATAGAATATGCGCCTCAACCTCCGGCGGCAAAAGAGCATCTGGAAGAAATCGAAACGTGCGAGAAAACATACGGCGACTATATGGAAACGCATTTTACGAACGCCGACATGCGAAACGCCGCATACAGGCTCGCCGAATGCTACGAAACCGTAGCCCACAAGGTAATCGACAGGCACTATTCCAAGCATGCGCAGGAAATGAAAGAAAACCTATCAAGCTACATGAAGGCCTCGTATAAAATATCGCAAGACGCGCATATGTCGCACGACTACTGCCCCGGCGACTGCGGAACCCAAGTATATTCCTTTTATACAACCGATGCCGCGCACCTGATAAAAGAAGCGGTCGTAGAAATAATACGCGCCAACGCCGGATTCACGGCATCGCATCTTTAGCCGCCAACAGCTTCCTCAAGAGGGCTTATCATCCTTCCGGACGCATCGTATTTCAGAACCATCTTAAATCCTTTCATGTCTTATAAATCGTGTCCCAGGTGTGCGGGGTGCCGATATAGACCTGCATCCCGTCCGGGACTAGCACGAAGGAGAGCTCCAGCAGCTTTTCGCGGAGCTCCAGCCGTTTCTGGCGGCTGTCCGAATTTTTCGGCACCTCGACATCGTCGCAGACTATGACGTCGGCGCGCGAGCCGGTGACGTTGCAGTCCAGCCCGACCGCCATCACGGACGGATCGCGCAGGGCGGCGCTGCGCTCCACGATGAAGCTTCCGCTCCTCCATTCCTCTTTCCTCAGGGGGCGTATGCACTCCAGATCAGGATGGGTTTCGATAATCCGCTTCACGCTCCTGACCATCTTTTTGGCAAGCGCGGTATCGGCCGCCACCACCAATATCCTCAGGTTCGGATCGACATACAGCAGCCAGGCGAGGAACAGGCCGGCCACCGTCGACTTGCCGCTGCCCCGGAAGGCGAGCAGCAGCCCGCGCCTGTCCTCGGAGCGCCAGACTTCCTCCAGCCATTCGGCCATGCGGATATGGTGCGCGGGAATCTCCAGCTCCTGCATCCGCAGCCATTCCGACATGAATTCCGGAAAGCGCATGCGCCTTTTATAGACGTACCTTTCGAGGAGCCTGCGCCTAGGTTCCGCCGTAGTTTTCCGCGCCATCGCCAGTTTCATAATCCTCCCCCGACCCGGCTTCGGAATCAACCGACATATAGTCCAGGCAGAGGTCCGGATATTTTTCCTTCAGCACGCCGACTATGTTGTTCACCAACCCGACCAGCGAGGCGTTCGGGTTCGAACCCAGAAGGTCGGACAGCTCGCCGTACACGGCTTCGACCGTGTTCGCGCAGTCCTCCACGAAATCCACCTTCTCGGAAATATCGACATCCTGGTTCGCGAATCCCCTGCCGTCGGCGCTCCAGACAAGGGCATGTCCGGGCGCGGCCGGCGGCAAGACCGCGTTCATGGACGGATCGTCCCCGTACAATTTCAGCGCGGAAGCGGCTGCATCGGCAACCTCCGCAAGGCAGGCGCGCTGGTAATCGAGCTCGAAGTTCAAATCCTCGGCCCTGAACACGCCGCCGGTTTGGAAACGGGCATGCCTTTTGAAATCCAGCCGGCGCAATATCGTGACGGTTTTCCCGGACAGGGGCGCAGCGAAAAACCTTACCGTGCCGCCGTTCGATCCTTCGGCCGGCTCGACCGCGAAATTACCCTCCTGCCGCTCGTTGTCGACATACACCGCCACGTCGGCTGGCGAAAACGTCTTGAATCCGTATTCGAATCCGAGCGTGGCGCCGTCCGCGGCATATTGTATCCTCACATCGTCCTCAACAAAATCCATATGAATCTCCTAATTAAAAAATCGACGGAAGGCCGGCCAGGCTGAAACTTTTCTTCATGAAACTGATATACTGGTCGTTTTCGCCGACATCCAGCAGGCTCTTCCTTTTCCTATCGTCGAAATTTATCCGGCTCAGCAGCAGGTCGAGGTCGAGGAAGAAGTCGTTGTTCGCGATATCCTCGTCGGTTTCCGAGGCCAGCCGCCGGAACACGGCGCCCGCCGATGCCGAAGTGGAATTCTGGCCGTTCGCGCCCATCAGGGCCTTGTACGAGGAAAGCTTCGCCTTCAGGAGGTTCCTTTTCCCGCTTTCGAAGACCTCCTTCTTCTTGTTCAGCTCGGCGGCCTTCACCTTGCTTTCCTGTTCCAGCCTGTAGAGCTCCGGGGCAAAGGCCTTTTTCACCGTTTCATCGTCCGCAAACCGGCCGCGCATATCGTTCAACGAATCCAGCAGCGCGGATTCCATAGTCTGTCCTGACATAGCATCTCCTTGAATTACAATTACCTAACGCATTCGACCGAAGCCGAAATGTTCAAAATCCTCACGCCCAGCGGCTTTGCGCCCGACAGCTTCCATAGCGGCATGTCGAAGTTGCGGAGGAAGCCCCGCGACTTCACGCGCACGTCGCGGCACGCCTCCGGCAGCGCGCGGCCGAACACGGCCCCGCCGTCCAGCTTCACGGAGGTAAAGCTCCTCAGCCCTCCTCCGGTGTCGACCTGTATCAGCGGCGTGTCCATTATCCGGAACGCAACCTCGACAAGCCTTACCGCCTTCGGCGGGACATAGCCGCCTATCAGGACCGGCAGCGGGCACAAAAGATGCGAATACGGGATACCGACGAACGCACTTTTTGCCGGTTCGGGAAGAACGACCTCGCCGTTTTCGACCTTGGCCTCCGACACGTGGCCGTCCGCATTGACGGCGACCGTGCGCCCCTCCAGATGCCCTAGCCCGCCCAGCCGGGCGGAGGCCTCCGGGAATTCGAATTTCTTGGCGCAGTCCGCGAACACGTCGTCCGAAAAGCATTCTAGGAAAAACGCCCCGCCGCGTTCGACGACCGCATAAACCCTGTCGCCCAGCACCGCCAGGGAAACGAATTTGCCCTCCGTTTCATAGCGGAACCACGAATTGATTTCGCGGGCCTTGTTGACAAGGAGCACCGACAGCGTGCCATCACCCTCCACCACGTAAAGCATGCGGTTCTTCACGTCGTAATCCTGCTCCACCGGATGATTCAGCAGATGGGAGGAAAACGAAATCAAATCCTCGCTGTGATAGCTGTCCTCGATGTCGCCATAGAAAAATTCGCGTATTTCCCTGTTGTTGCGGGCGACGAATATCGTCGAGCCCTCGACCAGCTTCGGACTGATGAAGCGGTCGGAAACCGAGCCGATCTTGGTCTGCTGCCTGACCGAAACGGAGGCGGGGGTCAGGGGCGAGCCCGCAACCATCCATTCCGAATCGGAGGTGAATACCTGCAGGTGGCGGCCGGAAAACACGCACAGAATCTCGTTTATCTTGTCGGACAGCATGTCGAATTCTATGCCCTCGCTGTCCAGCCCGTCGCCCAGATCGAAGTTCATGTAGTCGCCGGTATGCGAAAACCACAGCCGGTTGGGAAGCGACGGCGAGCCCCCGAGCACCAGCCGGTTCTGGTGGAACGCGATGCTGGACGGATAGCCGCGAAGGGACGAGAAGGCCTGCTCCATCCAATACTTGTCCGGCTCTGTTCCGGAAAGTTCCGCGCTTACCACCGCGCGCGCCGAGGCCGGCGAATCGACGCCCACGATTTCCACGCTGCCGCCGTTCAAGGCAAGCGCGACGCCGACATAGCGGCCGTCGAAGAACGGCCGGTCGGATGCAAGCGCGATTTCGTCCGCAACGCCCGACGGGGCCAGCACGACGCCTTCCGTATCGAAAAACCGCGTGAAAGGCTCGGATGAAACTCCGGTTTCCTCGCTTTTTCCGAACACCCAGTTGGAAACGGACCACGATCCGTCCTTCGGATTATAGCGCAGCGTTTTCGGATGTATGTCTGGGTGGACGATGAAAAGCTCGCTGCCCTTCTGCGACCAGCGGATATTCTTCAGCGCGCCGTAAGGATACGGAGATGCGAACTCGCACATCCGCCCGCCATCGCAGCCGTAGACCCTGACATAGCCGTCGCCGAAAAACAGCAGGAACACATCGCGTGCGCTGTATTCGAACACTACCAGCTTTCCTACGCCGTCCAGCATGTCCTTGAACTCCAGGCCGCCGCGGCGCATTACGCCGCCCGTCGGGACGACCCGCATGTTCCTTATCATCATGGCGCCGCCCTTGTATGCCGGGATGTCGCCGCGCCCGTACAGGCCGGGCGAAATCTCGCCGTATGCGAAATGCGTGTTCGTAATCGTCTGCTTATACATCCCAACTCCTTATTTCCTTGCGTCGATGAGCGGAAAACTTTTAATCCCTTTCGGGCTTTCACCCGCGCTGTCCAGGAATTTCGCCTCCTTCAGCTCGATCATGTGCAGCTTGTAGAAAAGGTTGAACTTCGCCGCGTCGTTCAACAGCGAGGTCGAAAATTCGGCCGCAAGCGCATATACGAGCGCAGATGCGAAAGCCGGCGAAAAATTCTCCTCCGGCACGTCCGCGACATACAGCAGCGCAAGCTCGCCCGCATTGGACAGCAGCCTGCCCCCCATAATCTTGTACGGCACGGAAGGCGCGATCCTCACCGCGCGCAAAAATCCGTTCGGAAGGGCGAACGCGAACGCATATCCGGAGCCCCCCTTCTCCGCCAGCCGGGAAAGCCGCGCCTCGACGGTCGCGAAGCTCCACGGAAACGCGGCCAAAAGCCTGGCCTTCAGGGAAGGGTAGAAGCCGGAGGCCATCTCCGCCTCCGGGGTCGCCTCGTCGAACGACACTATCTCGCTGGCGCCTATCTTGTGCAGGGCTTTCGAGCACAAATCTATCGTTGAAAAATCCATCGCATCTCCTCAAATCATCTTGACAACCGAGGCCTTGCCAGGGGAAGCGGCGGCGACCGTGTATATAGAGGTCGCGGACGCGGGCCCGCATACGGATACGAAAATCACGTCCCCGGGATTGAATATGTTGCCGACCTTGTCGAAATAGCCCTGTGCCCCCGCATCGGCATCGGCGGCGGCCTTGTAATGCCAAAGCGTGAATCCGTTCGAGTAGGCGAGAACCGATAAATTTTTTGAATCCATAATACCTCCGGGTAAATCAAAACTACGACGCGCGCAAAGCCCGCATCCATTTCCATTCAGAATTTCCGCCCAAGGAAGCCCGACGCCGGGCTTCCCAAAGCTATCGTTCGAGTCAGGCTATCGCGGCGGCGTCGTTGCAAAGCATCTTCACGATTCCGGAGGCGTCTATTATCTTCGCGCCCTGGCTCATCGAGTTGGACACGAAGTGCGCGGCGCGCTCGCCGTTCCAGGTGATGTCGGTCTTGACATCCTGGCCGGAGGCGTGCCCCACCGCGTTCCTGTGGTAGACGAAGCACGTCCTTATATCCGGATCGCCGCCCGCGCCCTCGGCAAGCGGAAGCGCGTTGTGCATAACCCAGTTGATGCCCAGCCAGCGGCGGGATTCCGTGCCCTTCAGGAGCGGGTAGGAATCGCCGACGTATTCGGCGGTCGAAAACTCCTTCATGTTCAGAAGCTCGTTCCACTGGTGCACGCCGACGACCGCGAATCTCTGCCCGTCGTCGGGAACGTC
>JAISNH010000043.1 GCA_031276335.1 Rickettsiales bacterium | reverse complement strand
TTAAAGAATTATGAGGCTATTTGTTGCAAACTGCCAAAAACGCTATCTACAATATGTAACTTGATAATTCCGTTTATAATAATACGACCCTATCATAACCCTTGATTTTTCTGGAATCCAGGCATAAAATAGATTTGAGATTGCGGGAGTGGCCTGCATCATGAAACATTCTTTAATTGGATGAAAAGATCATGCCAAAAACAAATCTCGGAAAATTCGCGGAAAATTTAATCAAGGCGCTTTTCAACCTCAAGGTATCCGAAGGAGCCATGATTGCGGCGCTGTCCGCATATTTCACATTAGCCCTAAACCTCAGCTTCTGGAAAATGGTCTTCGGCAATATCGAAATCGGCGGAGCGTTTTCGTTCCTGTTCCTGCTGTCGCTGCCCGTCTGTATGTTTCTTGTGAAATATGCTGTGTTCAACATGCTGCTGTGGCCGCGCGTGTTCAAGCCGGTTGCGGCGCTCCTCCTGCTCGTTTCCAGCGCCGCGAACTATTTCATGTTCAAATACGGAATTTTCATCGACGCCGAGATGGTGCGGAACACCGTCGAAACCACGGTCGCCGAGTCCGTGTCGTACCTGACGCCCGGCCTTGTCCTATGGATATTTTTCGGCGGCGTGCTTCCGTCCGTGATAATCGTGTGCGCTCGGATTGGATACGGCAGGACGTGGCGCCTTTTGCTTGTACACGCCGCCCGCGTGCTGCTGTCGCTTGCCGTGGTGGTTGCGGTTGCCGCCGCATGCTATAAGCAGTATGTGTTTTTCATGCGCAACAACGACGCGATACGCAAGCTGGTAAATCCGGAAAACTACATCTATGCCATACAGAAATATTTCTACAACCACGCGCTCGCGAACAGCGTGTTCACTGTCATAGACCCGGCGCCGTCCATGCGTCCGCGCAATGGCGGGGGCAGGAGGGTGATCGTCCTCGTCGTCGGTGAAACCGCGCGGCGCGGCAATTTCTCGCTGAACGGATATGGGCGCGAAACGAATCCGCTTTTGAAAAGGCAGGACGTGGTCAGCTTCGCGGACGTCGCTTCGGCCGGCACATCGACGGCGGTTTCCGTTCCCGCGATGTTCTCGGCGCTGCCCCGCACCAAGTTCAAGGTGGACGATGCAGACTATATCGAAAACCTGCTCGACATTTTGAAGAAGGCCGGCTGGAGCGTCGTGTGGATCGAAAACAACAGCAGCTGCAAGAAGGTCTGCGCGCGCGTCGACACCGAGTATATAGACGCGAAGTCGAACCCGGAATTCTGCGACGGTTCGAATTGCCACGATGGCGTGATGCTGGACGCCCTGGACAGGCGGATTCGCGGCGCGAAGGGCGGCGTCGTGGTTGTCCTGCACGCGATAGGCAGCCACGGCCCCGCGTACTACGAGCGTTACCCGGAAAGGTTCAAGGTGTTCGCGCCGACCTGCGACACCGCCGAGCTGCAGGACTGCGCGTACGAGAACATAATCAACACCTATGACAACACGATACTGTACACCGACTATTTCCTGAACGGCGTAATCGAGGTTTTGAAGAGGTTTCCGGCGTACGAAACGGGCATGCTGTACGTGTCCGACCACGGGGAGTCGCTGGGCGAGGGCGGTATATACCTGCACGGAATGCCGTACATGATAGCGCCGTCCGCGCAAAAGACGGTTCCGATGATAATGTGGATGAACGAAAAAATGCGCCGCGGTTCGAAAATCGATTACGGGTGCCTGAAGGCTTCCGCCGCGCGCGAGCTGTCGCACGACTATTTTTTCCATACCACGCTCGGCTGGGCCGAAGTGGATTCGCAGGTGTACGACCCGTCGCTCGATTTCCTGAAGGATTGCAGGTTCGGACTGGCGGACGAATAAGCTCCGGTTCGCTTATCGTGTGTAACTTCAATTTCCCATTTTGTATCAGCTATTCTTTGTATTTAACTGATATTAGAATGCCAACCATTGTTTTTGCCGATAGAAAATTTTGTCGAGGAAAAATTCCTTTCAAAATCCGATAGTTGATGATATAGTGCGATTTTATGATAACAATTTAGACGAAAGAAAACTAAAAAATGAGCGAGAGGAAACTCGTCGTAAAAAACATAATGTGGGATGTGGACGGCGTGCTCGCCAACCTCGATCACGCTTATTTGAGGTTGGTAAAGGAGCATCCCGCGTTCAAGGGTAAATTCGCGAACGTCACGACGGAGGCGGATTTGGAGAACGCCCTGACAATCGACCCGAAGTTCGGCTCGCTCGAGCTGAAGGTCCACCCGACGATGGGCAGGGAACTCGACCGCGAGTTCTGCCGCAACTCCGGCGGCATCTATTATGACCGCCCGCTGTACCCTCATGTGAAGGAGGTGCTGGCGCGGCTCGACAAGGAGGGATATAAACAGCTTACCATGTCCTCCGGCTTCGACTCCGAAATAAAGAAAAAGATGATTCGCGATACTCTGGACGGGCTCGACTTCATGATTATCGAGGTCAACGAGCATTCGAAGGCAGGTTCCGCCGCGAACGATCAGGCAAGGCACATGATTGGCGAGAAGGAGCAAAAGATCCTCGATTGCCTTGCAAAATATAAGCTGAAGGCCGACGAAACCGTCCTTGTCGACGACAGGATTTTCAATTGCGATACGGCCGTGAAGATCGGCATGCGCGCCGTCCGATGCACGCCGGGAATAACGGCCCCGACCCCTTCCGGCAAGCCTTATCCGACGGTCAGGAATGTGGAAGAATTTAGCAGGTGGCTTCACGAAAACACGATACGGGAGTAACGAATGAGCAGCGTAATTACGATGATACCCGTCCGCATGGCGTCGACCCGGCTTCCGAACAAGCCGCTGTTGGACATCAACGGAAAGACGCTTATCCGGAGGGTTTATGAAAACTGCCGCTCCGCTTTGCCAGGCGACATAATCATTGCCGCCGGGGATAAGGCGATAGTCGAGGAATGCGCGAGGTTCGGGGCCAGGGCGGTGCTTACCGACCCGGATCTGCCGTCCGGCACCGACCGTATTGCAGCCGCGCTCGCCGAGGTCGACCCGGCCGGCAAGAAATACGACGTGGTCGTGAATTTCCAGGGCGACGGCATAAACGTCGACCCGCGCGTGAACCTTCCGCTTATCAAGATGGTCGAAGCCGGAGGTTGCGACGTCGCGACCTGTGGCATGATTATCCGCGATAGGGCCGACATCGCGAACCCGAACTTCGTTAAAATCTGCATGGGTTTGAAGAAAGGCGAGGCGGAGGCGCGCGCGCTATATTTCACCCGCGCGGCCGCTCCGTATATCCGCGACCCGGGCAGGGGCGGCGTGAACGAGGATTACTATTGGCACATAGGAATTTACGTATTCAAGGCCGCGGCTCTTGCCAGCGCCGCGAAAATGCCCTCCGGTGTGCTGGAGGACAGGGAGAAGCTGGAGCAGCTCCGCTGGCTGGAAAACGGGATGACGATTCGCGTGCGCATCATCGACGGGATGAAGCTGGTGGAGCGCGCCCCAGCCGACATCAATACGCCGGAAGAATACGAAGAGGCGAAGAGGTGGATAAAGTAGCATAATTTCCCGCATCAATTGAAATTTTCTATTTATACAGCTTGACTATTTTATTCTGGAATGCTATGATTATACAACGAAAATATCCAAATAAAGTAGTATATTATATGCTTGACAAAACATATAATTTTTTATTATATTTATAATAGATAATCGCCGGGGAAAATGTCATGAACAAAAAGGGCGTGTTTATGAATCGTTTTTCACAGAATAAGCATCCGGAAAAGGATTGTGCATATAACGGCGATTTGGAAAAATTCATGCATCATCTTGCAAAGATCAAGCATCCGCACAGGGACAAGGACGGCAATTTCGACCCCAAGACGCAGATATTGTTCGATACGGCGAACGCGTCCCTGGAGCTGAACATAGCCCATATTTGCGATTTGCTTTCCACCAAAAGGTTCGCGCGGTCGGTGAAGCGCAATCTTTCCGAAACGCTGGAGCATTACACGAGACTGCACAACGCGATAAATTCCGCTGATATAGATTTGGTCGAGCTTTATGGCGACATGGCCGAAGCCGTTTCCATGCTTCGCGACACGATAAACGGAAGCTACAACGTATCGAAAGGCAAGCTGTGGTCGTATGTAAAATACCGTCACATCCTCCTCCTTGTCAGGCAGGTGTGCAATGATCAGGTGGGGTTCGTTCCGCCCGCGATAAGCACGATAGTGGATAATTATCCGAATATAGGCAAGACCGGCGAGTCCGAGCTGAAGCAGCTGGGCGAGCATTTCATCAAGGAAAACAGGAGGATAAACAAGGAATACGAGGTTTTCCTCCGTCCTTCCTTGATCAACAGGATACAGCTTTTCCTGCACGAGCGGCACGAGCTCTAGGGGCGGACGCATCCGTTGCCGTAATTACGCTTGTATTTCGCATCGTTTTGTAATATCATTGCCATAGGCGCGGGGCGACCTGCGCTTAGCATTCGAAAGTGGATGCGGGCTGTCACAAGCTTTACGTTCAGGGCATGATATGTGCCTTAAAATCATATCCCCGACATTTTGTCGGGGGGCTTTTGGTGCATGTCCAGGGAGCAATCCTAAAGGCCGAAAGAATCAATTTGAACGTATGATTTGTGAACTCCCCGACCACTATTGGCTGCGAGTGGTTTAATTTTAAGGGGAAGATCGCATGTTCAAAAATCTTTACGCCATATCCATGGCGGCATTGTTCGCAATATCAATGGGCGCCGGCGCGTTTGCGGCAAAGCCGGTAAAAAAAGCGAGGGCTGCGGCAAGCTCGAAGCGTGGTTCGGCGCGTACTGCCTCGGCTTCGTCGGCCTCCGCCCGCACCGCTCGGCGGGTGTCGATAGAATCGTCTGCAGCTGGTGCGGCGCCTGCGGCAGTTGCCTCAAAAAAGACCGTGGCGACGGGGAGTTCGAGTATCCCCGTATCGCCGCAATCATCCAAAGAAATCGAAAACCTGAAGGCCCGCCTTGCCGAATTGGAACAGAAATATGCGGCGCTCGACGCCGAAAAGCTTCGCTCGTCGGACGATGGAAATTCCATACAGTTGCTGACCCAGAAACAGAATGGTGCGCTTGCGATAGAGAAAGGCAGCATACTAGGAGCCATGGGGGATGAAATAACGGAGTTGCAAGAAGAATTGGGTTATT
>JAISNH010000037.1 GCA_031276335.1 Rickettsiales bacterium | reverse complement strand
GGGCTCCGTCCGGCAGGCCCGCGCTTAAAGGGCTGCGGCGAAAACCGCGGCGAGAAGGCCGGCCTCGCGGAAACCGATTTCGGAAAAGACGGCGGCGACAATCACGGTCGTGAGGAAATCCCTCCGGAAAAAGCCCGCGCCGAAGGTCAGCGTAGCCAAGATAATACCGATGGTTTCCGCGCGTCCCGCTAAGCGTGCGGCGGCCGGGAAGACGAAAATCAGGGTCGTGTTCGGGGCGAAGAGATAGCGGCCTATTCAGAGCCCGACATGGATACGATGAAGTCCAGTATCTTTTCGCGCTTCGCCGGATCGGCGAGCTTCCAGTAGGCGTTGACCAGCCTAAGCGTTTCCGTGTCGTGCATCGGGTCGAACTGCACCTCGTCCTCGCGCACTCCCGCCGCGGCTTCGGCCTCCCCCAGCATTTCCGATATCTGCGGGACGTCCCGCTCCATTCCGTCGAGGAAGAAGCCGACTTCGACCTGCAGCACCTTGGCGATTACGAACAGGCGGCTGGCCGATATGCGGTTGGCGCCGGATTCGTACTTCTGCACCTGCTGGAACGTAACGCCTATCATCGAGGCGAGCGCGTCCTGGCTCATCCTAAGCATTACGCGGCGCAGCTTCAGCCGGCGGCCGATGTAGGCGTCAAGCGCGCTCAGATCCAAATCGTTCGGTTTTCCGGTTTCGTATTTTTTAGGTTTCAATTCGCAAAGTCCCGTGTTATAATACCTGCAACCTATAATATACATAAAGAAAACAAAAAGCAACGAAAATAGACTAGGGGGATAAAATGTCTTACGATAGGAATAACGTCTTTGCCAGGATTTTGCGCGGCGAGCTGCCCGCGAAGAAAATATACGAGACGGAGCATTCGCTGGTCTTCGACAACATATACCCGAAGGCGAAGCTGCACCTGCTCCTCATCCCGAAAGGCGAGTACGCCAGCTTCACCGAATTCGGCGCGCGGGCGACGGACGCGGAGAAGCTGGACTTCCTGTCGGCCCTCAGCCATACGATCGCGGACTACGGGCTTGCGGCGGACGGGTACAGGCTGGTCGCGAACACAGGCGAGGCCGGCGGGCAGTCGGTGCCGCATTTCCACCTGCACCTTCTGGGCGGCGAGAAATTGAGGAACGAGGGGCTGTAATAATCGCCCGCATCATTCCGCGCACAGATCCGGGCGGATGTCGTCGATGTCTATCATCCCTCCGTACAGCGGCAGAGCCTTCAGCCGCAGCAGCCTCCTGGTCAGGACGGCGCAGCGGAAACGCCCGTTCATCAGGACATTGTCGATTTCCTCGAACCGGTTGTTCAGCGCTATGAACCTCGGATTGCGCAGCAGCCGCGGGGAGAGGCGCGCGCCCTCGACAAGGTTCTTGGTCAGCACGAGTATCTGGAAATGCCCGTCGGGAACGGCATCCGGGGCGGCGGCCATCTCGCGCTTTATCATGTTTATCTTCACTATGCTTTTCAGGGCGGCCCCGCTGTTCACGATGTATCCCTTGGAAACCTGGATTATCTCGTCCGGAAGGCTTTTCAGGTTCTCCTTCAGGAACGCCGCCTCCGCGGCGCGGCTTTTCCTTATGCGCCCCTTCAGGTTCTTGGCCATTATCATCGGGAGCAGCGCCAGCAGGACCATGCTGGCGGCCAGAATGAAGTGCAGGCACTGCCTGCTTTGGTTTTTCGCGAAAAAATTTCTCATTTCCGGGATTATAGACCAAGGGAGCGCGATTTGCCAGAATAAAGTTTCGCTTTCAATTCCGCGCGTTTTGGGGTATCATATAGGCGAGGGGAAAGAGATGTTCGTCACAAGATCCGTTTTGAAAAACAGCGAGGGCGGCGGCGTGCTCCTGCAGGTGCTGCTGGGGCTCGGCGTAATGGTGGCCATGACGCCGCTCATCCTAAGCCAGGTCAGGAAGTACAACGAGCAGATAAACCGCGAGGAAGTCGTCGCGCAGATGCAGCTTATCCGGAAGGCGGTGACCTCCTACGTATCGTTCGACAAAAGCCAGGTCCCGGGCGGGTGCCAGACGAAGGATGGGGCCGCGATGAAGTCGGCGCTTTCCAATTACGGCGGCAATGATCTCGCGACGCTGAACAGCTTCGGCCAGACATACTATTTCATCACATGCAAAAGCGCATCCGGCGTCGGCGGCGACATAATCGAGGCGGCCGTCGGCGCGCGTGGGGGCGGCCTGTCCGACGTAGTCCTGAACGGCATTGGGCAATACCTGTTCGACCAGGGCGCCGTGCTGGCCAGCGACGGGGAGTGGCTGTCCAACTATTCCATCAACCTTTCCGCCGGGCTCAAAAGCCATATCTCGGCCGATCCGATATATCATGGCTCGCTGGTCATGTACGTCAGCGACGCGTTCATGCTGTCCGACTACCTGCACATAAACCCGATGGCCGTTGGCGCCACCGACAGCCAGATGGTCAACACCATGCTGACCTCGCTCAACATGAATGGCCACAACATGCTGGGGATAAAGAATGCGAACGGGACGAAGCTGGCTATTTCCAAAGACTTGAAAGTTTCCGCGCTCGCCGGGCAGACCGCGACCTTTTCGCCCAGCCCGTTCTCGGTGGCCGGAGTGGTGGAGATACAGAGCGGGCATCCCGACACCTTCATCTCCGGCAAGCTTCCCATATCGCCGCAAAGCGTCGATATCAACAAGATCGAAACGGGCGACGGGGTGAAGGTGAAGCACATCGACATGGAGGACGGCGACCTCGACACCGCGAGGCTGGAGGTGAAGAAGCTTTCCGTGTCGGGCGACGTCAACATAATCAGCCGGCCCGGAGATGCCGCGCTGTTCGAGGCCAAAAGCCTGTCCGCGGACACGCTTGATTCCAGCGGCCCGGGCGTCAACAGGTTCGCGGCGATAAAGCTGAACGACGACGTGGCCGGATCGCACAGCTACATCTACGAGGGCATGCTCGACGGATCAGGGGCGTACCGCGAGGATTCCAGCAGCGTCATCAACCTTTCCGGCGTGTCCGAGGTGGTGGACGTGTGCTGGAAATCGGGGTGCCTTTCCACGAAGGTGCAGGCCACGCACCAGAGCCTGATGGACGCGATAAAAAGGTTTTACGAGAAGGCCGGCGAGCTGAGCTGCCTGCAGGAAGGCGGGACGATCGATCCGGACACCGGGCAATGCGTCGGGGCGCCCGAAGGCGGGGGCGCGCCGTAAAGCGGGGGCATGATGAGGAAAAAACTTTTCAGATACAGGCATGACGCGGGGGTCGGGATGATGGAGGTCATACTCGCCCTCGGCGTCATGATGCTGGTCGTGCCGGTCGTGTACCGCCTGGGCTTCAAGGAGGTCGCCGAGGTGAGGCACCTTTCCATATCGAAGCAGATGAAACAGATACACAAGGCCGTCATGAACTATGTCTCGGTCGAAAAGCAGGGCTGGACGAACGGCTCCGACGGCACGCTGGCCGCCGACGTCAGGACGACGCTCGCAAGCAACTACGGGCTCGACAACTCGGTTATGACCGACGTGACGGACGGGATGAAGCTCAGGTACTTCAAGAACGCGGACGGTGCGGTCGAGGCCTTCGCCATACTGAATCTGGACAAGGCGGGCTTTGATTCCGACCTGTCGTTCAAGCAGACGCTCCTGTACGTCGGGGACGTCGCCGGATATGTCGAGGCGAACGACGTCTATTCCATAACCGGGGCGTGGTGGAAGCCGCTTTCCAGCATAATACCCGGCGTCGAGGGCGCTTATACGGCCGTGCTGAAGGTGGACGACAACGACCTGGAGGCGGAGTATTCGTCCTCGTTCTACCTGTACCGCAACAGCCAGGGCGGAACGGACGGAAACAAGATGGAGGTCAATTTCAAGATGTCCGGCTACGACGTGAAGAATTTCGGCACCGTGACCGCGGCCTCGGCGCCGACGACGACGACCGGCGCGGGCAAGATAGCGGAGCTGTACTTCAACAACGCGACCGGAATTGCAGGCGGAGCCACGATCACCGGCGGAATCATACTGAAGGGCAAGGTGCGCTTCGGCCCGGACGGGAAAATCATCACCCCTTACCTGAACCTGGGCGGGGAATCCTCGATACTCCGGTTCATGGCCGCCGGCGCCGAGCTTCTGAAGACCGCGTCCAGCCTGCGCGCGAAAATCGAGGTGGCCGGCAATTCGAAATTCGAGGCCCTGTCCGTGCAGAACATGGAGCTTACCAACACGTCTTCGTCCGGCGACCTGACGATAGAGGGGCTCTCCGGCACCTATGCGACGGAAAGGCTCCGGGTCGAGGCCACGAACGCGGTTGCGGCGGACGAGCTGAGGACGAACGTGATTACGGTCAAGAACGGCCGGTTTTCCGCGGGCGGCGTTTCGACCTCCGGCGGGAACCTGAACCTGTCGGACGGCGGCGCGGTCACCGTCTACAACGTCGGCGAAAGCATACCCGCCGGCCTCAACCTGGACGGCGTGACGCTGCGCTTCGACAGCAGGATCAGCAGCCTTCGGGCCGACATAGAGAGCATGCACTAGGAGATGCGGATGATGGCGATGAAGCACAGGGATACGGGCGGCAGCATACTGATGGAGGTCCTCCTCATGCTGGGCATACTGGTCGTCGTGTTCCCGATAATCCAGAAGAACGTGCAGGAGCGTTCGGACGCCCTCAGGAACGAGCTGGTCGTCAAAGACATGATGAAGATAAAGACCGCGCTCGAGAACTACCTGGAGGACAGGACGGAGGAGGATGTCGGCGTTACCGAATACTCCGACCTTTCGTTCCTTTACAAGACCGGCCTGCCCCAGGGATTCAAGACCAGCAACATCATCGGGCAGAACTACAAGGTAAGGATAAAGCGCTCCAAGCTGTCCGACGGCACGATCGAATACGACGCGATCGTAATCGCGGACGGCAACCCGAACATATCCGACCTGCGCATACGCGAGATAGTCAAGGAAAGCCGCGGCTTCGGCGGATACGTCGAGGACAAAATCATATACGGGGCGAACTGGTCGCTGGCCAAGGACGCGTGGGAGGACGGCGTCGGCGCGATACAGAACGATTCGATAATATTCAAGACCGGCGCGAACAAGAAGCGCGACTACCAGTACATATCGCGCGTGTCCGAAAAATCGAACGCGATGAACACCGACCTTCACATGAACCTGAACGACATATACAACGCCGGACTGTTCGAGGTCACGAACAAGATGGAGGTCAACGAGCTGTCCGTCGACGCCTCGGCCACGTCCGAATTCGACAGGATGTCGCTGGAGGACACGGCCACGTTCAATTCGGCGATGACGGTCGCGGGCGCGAATTCCTCCGTCTCGCTGCCGGAGGGGATCGACAACGGCTCGCTGTTCTTCGACGACGACAGGACAGAAAAAGTGTTCCTGGAGGAGCTGATGAAAATCGGCGGCGACTTCGAGGCTTCCGCCACAGTCATAGTCGAGCCGAACGTCCTTCGGTTCGCGAAGGCCGCAACCCTAGTAGGCAGCGGGACCGAGCTGAAGATCGGAAACCAGCTGAAGCTGCCCTCGGACGCCACATCCTCGATCGGCACGATGACGGTCGCCGACGTGACGATAGACGCGAGCTCGAAACTCGACGGCGCGGAAAACTTCGGATTTACCTCCGACGGCATCACGAGCCGGAAGAACGCGAAGTTCAAGATGGCGGGCGGATCCTTTTCCGGGCACGACGTCATAGTCAAGAACGTGAACAGTGCCCTGGCGGGCAAGAAGATCGGCGGCATAGACATCACGACCCGCACTCCGATAAGCGTCGTGCTGCGCGCGATTTCGTACGAGTACGCCGACCTGTACCGCCTGGTGCACAACGACTATCCGTCCGAATCGGAAAAGCCCATACCGGGGTGGAGCTATCCGGAACAGTTCAGATGCTTTTCCGAGGATTGCGACGGGCAGTATTGGTGGGACAAGCCGTAAAGCGCGTCCGAAAGCCGCCCTCGCAAGCCAGGGTGCTTCCGGCCGGAACATATGAGTAAAAAAACCGCGTGCGCGCCGCTGGCTTTTTACGAGTCGTGTTCGCCGGGTTTTTCACGGGCCGGCTGTAAATCCTTCATTCCGCCCTCGATAGCCGCCTCGATCCGGGCGGCCAGCTCCAGCCTTGTAAGCGAGCCGGTGCGGATCGCGGGAAGTATGCGCACCCGTATTGTTCCCGGGCGCTTCATGAATCCCCGCTTCGGCCAGTACCTGCCGGAGTCAAGGGCGATCGGCACGATCCATTTTTCCTTCAGGGCCGATGCGATGACGGCCAGACCCGACTTGTATGCGGGCGGCGCGCCGGGCTTTGTCCGCGTGCCTTCGGGGAACACCACGACGTTGTGGGATTCCAGCGCGCGGCCGAACCGCGCGACCAGCTTTTCCAGCCCGCGCCTGGTGGTCGCGCCGCGGTTGACCATTATGCTTCCCGACTTCACCATCGCGAGCCCGAAGAACGGGATGAAGGCCAGCTCCCTCTTGAACATGAACACGCAGTTTCCTAGTATGGCCTGGTAGGTTATGGTTTCCCACGCCGACTGGTGCTTGGAGGCGAATATGACATGCTCGCCCGTGGGAATATTCTCACGCCCGGTCACGCGGTAGGAGATTCCGGCGACGCTCCGCAAAAGGAACAGGCTCGACCGGCTCCACATCCTCGCCATCCACAGCATCGCCCGACGCGGCAGGACAAGGGCGAACATCGCCAGCATCGAGAAGGCGAGCGAGGCGAGGTAGAACAGCATGCTGAACAAAAACGAGCGAAGCGCCATCATAGATCCTTCGTCATCTTGACAAGGAACGAATCCTCCAGCTTCAGGAAGTTCCACGCGTACGTGACAATGTATTTGTTGTATTCGGAAAACAGCATCCGCGCCAGAACCGGGTCGGACATGAAGTTCGGACGCTCGCTCGAAAGCAGTATCGGATGCGGTATTATCGTCACGTCCTCCGGCATGTATTTCCTGAATACCAGCAGGCTGCGCGGCATGTGGTAGTACGCGGTCATCAGGCGGATGCTCCGTATCTTGTTGTCTAGGACCCACTTGCGGCTTTCCAGGCCGTTCTCGATCGTGTTTTCCGCGGCGCGGGACGGCGGGACGACTATCCTTGCGCCCAGCGATTCCTTCGTGGCGGCGAGGCCGCGGCCGCGCTTCAGGCCGCTTATCGTGGCGGCCGTTATCCGGTCTCTCGGCATTCCGCGGTACACGCCGGAGATGAACAGCTTTTCCGCGTTGCCCTTGGCCAGCTCCCTTATGCTTTCGACCACGCGCTTCTCCTCGCCGGTCAGGGCGATTATAGCGTCCGTCCTGGCCTCCCCGTCCGGGGATTCGAAATCGAGCGAATAGGCGAACGCGAAGAAGCCTACCGCGTAGGCCGCCAGGAATGCCAGCAGGAACAGTATCACCTTCCGGCTGCGCTCCTCGTTCAGGTAGGGCTGCTTCGGCATGAAGCCCCCGTTGTAGATTTCCGTCACTTCCACCATGTTTCCTCCTCGAATAAAATCCTTAAGCCAAATCCGGCGGGCGGGCGATGATCCTACGCCATCCTGTCCATGGCCCTGCTTATGGTCAGCGCCGCCGTCACCTTCGTGATCGCCGCCGCGGAAACCGGCACCAGCAGCATGTAGAGGTACAGGCTGGCGTCGAAGCCGAAGCTGGCGATTATACCGCCTTCCAGCCGGTCGGCAAAACTTTTTATTATGAACGCGGCAAGGCAGGCGAGCAGGTATCCGGCCGCACCTCCAGAGGCCGACAGCTTCGTCATGCGCGTGGAAAACTGGCGCGATATGAATCCGTTTTCCGCCCCGACCAGATGCATTATCTCGATCACCTCCCTGTTCGAGGCGAGCCCGGAGCGCGTCGCGTACGAAATCGTCACGCCGGTGGTGGCCAGTATCAGGACGACTATCAGTCCCAGCAGCGTCTGCGTCGCGCGGAGCGTCTGCTTGAAGTCGTCCATCCATTCCTCGTACGTTTCAAAGGTGACCAGCGCCGTGTAGCCCCTTATCTCGGCCTCGAGCGCCTTCCGGTCGAGCGGGATTATGTCCGAGAGCTCGACCGTGATTATGCGCGGCAGCGGCATGCCCAGCCCCTCCGCGGCCAGATCCCCCAGCCACGGCCTCAGCAGATCCTGGGTTTCCCGCACCCCCATCGCGGAGGACGACTTCACCCCGGGCGTCTGCTTCAGGACCTTCACGATGTTCTTGATCCTCTCCTCGATCTCGCGGTTCGGGCTGCCGCTCTTCATGTCGGGCAGAACCTGTACGGCGAGCGTGTTCGAAACCTCCCTGTCCCAGTCGTCCGCAAGCGAATTCCCTATAATCGCGGTGGCGAATATCAGCGAGGCCAGGAACACCATGAAGGCCGTGATGAAGGGCAGGAAGCCCCGGTTCACGTCGGATTTGAACGCTATGTCCGTCCTAAACATATCCGCCTCCAATAAGGCGCCCGCCCTCGAGCCTAAGCTCGGGGAACTTGAACTGCCGTATCAGGTTCTTGCTGTGCGTCGCGATGATCACCGCCGTGCCCATCTTGTTCAGCTCCAGGAACAGGAACAAAAGCTTGCTGGCCATGTCCTCGTCGACGTTGCCGGTCGGCTCGTCCGCGATAAGCAGCTCGGGGTTGTTGATGACCGCGCGCGCGATCGCCACCCTCTGTTGCTGGCCGCCGGAAAGCGTCGGCGGGCGGGAGTCCATGCGGTCCTTCAGCCCGACCCATTCGATAAGCTCCGGCACGTGCGCGCGTATGTATTTTTCCGACCGCCCCATTATCCGGAGCGGCAGCGATATGTTGTCCATGACGGACAGGTGGTCCAGAAGCCGGTAGTCCTGAAACACGACGCCTACCTTGCGCCGCGCCAGCGCCTGCTCGCGGTGGCTCATATATTCGATGTCGCGGCCGAAAAGGCTTATCTTGCCCCGCGTGGGCAGCCGCGCCAGGTGGATAAGGCTGAGAAGGGACGTCTTGCCGGCGCCGGAGGCCCCGGTCAGGAAATAGAAATCCCCCGCCTTCAGGCTCAGGTTTATGTCCCTAAGCACCTCGGGGCCCATGGGATAGCGCAATCCCACGCCCCGCATTTCCACGATCGCCTTGTCGTTTCCTGCCGCCATATCCGCAAATTCCTCCTTATCGTATGATACCCGAAAAAATCCAGATTACAATCTTTTTTCAATTTGTTGCAAATGCAATTCAATTGCTTTATAGTGGGAACGTAAAATACCGGAGGCCAAGAGTAGAAATGATCGTCGTATGTCCGAAATGCAAGACCGAGTTCGAGGTCGAAGAAGGCCGCTTCACGGGCGGCGAGGCTAAGTTCCAATGCGCTGAATGCTCGTTCGTCTGGGTCGAGGGCAGGAGCCCGGCCGCCCCGCTCCGTCCCCACGTGGCGCGCCCGCACGTCCCGGAGGACGCCATGGACAGGGTAAAGCTTATGGGCGCCCTCGGCGTCGGGGAAAGCCAGCCGACGCTCCGTCCCGTCTGGATGAGCGTCCAGAACCTGACCTTCATGCTTCTGGGCGTGGCGTTCGTGGCCCTAGTGTTCTTCGCCGCGGGCATGCTGTTCGACTATCGCGGCGAGGCCGAGGGCAGCAGCGTTTTCGAGCGGCAGCAGCAGAAAAAGCCCGGAATCGACGCCTCGAAGCTGTACCTGGAGATCGCGAAGCCGCTTACCCTGGTCAGGGAGGGCGCGAACGAGTACGTGATGATAACCGGATTCATATACAATCCGTCCAGCCACGCGCTTCCCGTGCCGAAGATAATAATCCGCCTGGAGAACAAGGACGAGCGCCTGCTGCAGATGCAGGAGCGCGAGATAGAGGTGAAGACCCTGGGCCCGCTGGAGAAAACCGACTTCATGTTCAAGGTGTTCAAGTTCTCCGATTCCGTCGTGCGGTTCGTGGTCGATTTCGCCGAGGAGGGGAAGATATGAGGAAAATGCTCGCGGCCGCCTTCATGGCCCTGTGCCTTCCCGCCCGGGCCTCGTGGGTGCGCCAGTTCAACGTGTCGACCCAGCAGTACAGGCTTTTTATAGAAAGCTCGGACAAGACCGGCACCACCACCGGCTTCTACCTGACCAGCTTCCCGTGCTATTCGCAGAACGGCAGCGAATACTACAAGACCCTGCCTGGGCAGAACTCCATCACGCTTTACTGCCTGGAGCCGCCGAGGGAAATATACCTTTCCTACCTTACCAAGCGCGCGGGCAGCTTTTTTTCCAAGAACGACGACATGGCCGGATACATGTTTTGCCCGGTGAAGATTTCGGGGCAGGGCGTAAACAGCGTCGTTCCGCGGCTGGCCGTGGCAATCGAGGATTGCGAGAAAAAAGTCCTGAACCCCAAGGCGAACCGCGAGATGCTTAGCAAGGGCGTATCCGGCGCGGGAAAAACGGTTTCCGACATGATGGAAGGGGACGGCGCGCCCCTCCCTCCTTCCGGCAGCCCGCAGCCCGCGGAAACCCTGTACCGGAACCAGCTAGGGGCCGAATCCGCGCCGCGGACCGACGGGAACGAAGAGCGAGCGATCCAAAAATCGCAATGAATGGAACGATGCCCTATGGAAACTGTCCATAACCTTACTGTCGCCCCGGAATTCGACGGGGCGCGAATCGACAAGTGGCTGGCGCGCGCCCTGCCGGAGCTTTCGCGCACGCGGCTGCAGAGGATGATGCGCCACGGCTTCGTCGCCGGACCGGACGGCGCGGCGGTCGCCGACACCTCGCTCCGCGTGAACGCCGGGGACGCCTTCCGGGTCGTCGTCGAGCCCCTCAAGCCCCCGAATCCCATGAAGGCGGAGGACATAGCCCTGTCCGTGCTGTTCGAGGACGAGGATGTGATAGTCGTAGACAAGCCCGCCGGCATGGTCGTGCACAAGGGCGCGGGAGTGGATTCAGGAACGCTGGTCAACGCCCTCCTGTTCCACACGAAGGGCGTGCTCTCGCCGGTCGGGGCCGCCCTGGAGCGCCCGGGCATAGTGCACCGGCTCGACAAGGGCACTTCCGGCGCCATGATGGCCTGCAAAAGCGAATCCGCGCACCGCAGGATGTACAAGCAGTTCGAAAGCCATGCCGTTGCCCGCGAATACGCCGCGCTCGTGTGGGGAATACCCAATCCGCCGTCCGGCACCATAGACAGGAACATCGCCCGCCACCCGAAGGACCATACGCGCTTTGCCGCCGTGCCCGAGGGCGGCAAGAACGCCGTCACCCACTATGAAACCGCCGAGGTGTTTTCCGGCGCGAAGTTCAAGCCGATTTCGCTCCTCAGGCTACGGTTAGAGACCGGGCGCACGCACCAGATACGCGTGCACATGGCGGACATCGGGCACCCTGTCGTGGGGGACGCCGTCTACGGCGACATGCAGAGGATGCTTTCCCAGGTGGAGAGCAGGGAGGCGAAGGCCGCGCTTTCGAACGTCAAGCGGCAGATGCTGCACAGCCGCAGCATCGAATTTGCGCATCCGTCGACCGGCGCCGTAGTTCGGTGCGAGGCAGACCTGCCGGAGGACATGCGCGGGCTTATCGATTTCTTAAGGGGGGCGTGAATGTTCTACAATATCCTTTTGCTTCTTATGCTGCTGGCTTTCCTGGCGGCGTTCACGCTCGGGCTGCACTACGCGTTGAACGTCATAATATCGTTTTCGTCCGGGATAGTCGTGCCCATGCCCTCGAACGGCAACGCGCTTGAAGCGCTCGCCCGGCTGATCGAGAGGCACAAGCCGCGCGAGGACTTCGCCTTCCTCGACCTGGGGGCCAGCAACGGGCGCATAACCCATTTCGTTGCGCGGCGCTTCCCGAGGGCGCGCGTCGTCGGAATCGAAAAAAATCCGTGGATGCACTTCCTCGGGCTGGCGCGGCGGAAGTTCCTGGGGCTTGGAAACGTGCGGAGCATAAGGGGCGACATATTCAAGGCCGACCTCGGGAAGCTCGCGCCGGACATAGTGTACATGTACCTGACCGTCAGGTTCACCCAGAGGGCGGCGGAAAAGCTTATGCGCGAGCTCGCCCCGGGCACGCTGGTCATCTGCAACAAGTTCCAGCCCTCCGGGCTCCGGCTCATCGACGAGGCATCGTTCAAAAACCTCATGAACGGGCCATTGCGCGCCTACGCAGTCTGACATGCAACATTTATCATTTAACATTTGCGGAAATTTTCATTGAATGCTATACATTATACGATGAACGAAGGGCTGATCATGGATATGGTGAAAAAAATCGGCGCGATGGGCATAGGATTCCTGAAATCCGTGATCGCCTATATCGTATTTATTTTCCGCGCCGCGCACCATTGGTTCGTGCCGCCGTACTATCCGCGCGTGCTTGTCAAGCAGCTGATCGAGATCGGGTTTTACTCGCTTCCGGTGGTGTCGCTGACCGCGCTTTTCGCCGGAATGGTGCTGGCGATGCAGAGCTATTCCGGCTTCGCGCAGTTTTCGGCCGAAGGCGCGGTCGCGAGCGTCGTCGTAATCGCCATGGTGCGCGAAATGGGGCCTGTGTTCGCCGGGCTTATGGTCGCGGGGCGAATCGGGGCCACCATGGCCGCCTCGATCGGAACCATGAAGGTGACCGAGCAGATAGACGCGCTTAAAACCCTTTCCACCAACCCGTTCAAATACATAATCAGCCCGAGGATACTGGCCGGGATCGCGATCGTGCCGTTCCTGGTGCTGGTCGCGGACATCATCGGGATATTCGGCGGGTTCATCGTCGGGGTCAACACGCTCGACTTCAACCCGTACGCATACATCCGCAGCACGTACCAGTCGCTGAAGGGCTGGGACGTCACGGTCGGGCTTATCAAGGCATCGGCCTTCGGCGGGATAATAACCTCGCTCGGATGCTATTTCGGGTATTACACCGAGGGCGGCGCCGAGGGCGTGGGCAAGGCGACCACCAACGCGGTCGTCATGGCCTCGATACTTATACTGATAGTGAACTACATACTAACCGCCGTATTCTTCAACCTGTGAGGCAGCATGCAGGCAAAGGCCATAGAGCTTAAAAACGTCAGCAAATCTTTCGGAAGCAAAAGGGTGCTTTCCGGATTCGACCTGGAGATAACGCGCGGAGAATCGGTCGTGCTCCTGGGGCAGTCGGGCATGGGGAAATCGGTGATGCTGCGTCTTGTCCTGGGGCTGCTGGAGCCGGATTCGGGAACCATAAAGGTGGACGGCCGCGACATATCAGAATTCGACGAGGCGCAGTTCTACAAAAGCAACCGCAAGATAGGCATGCTGTTCCAGAACGGCGCCCTGTTCGATTCCATGAGCGTGTGGGAAAACGTGGCCTTCAGCCTCCTCAACGTGGAGCGCATAGGGGCAGATGCGGCCAGGAAAATCGCGATCGGGAAGCTGGCGGAGGTCGGCCTGTCGGAAAAAATCGCGGACATGATGCCGGCCTCGCTGTCCGGCGGGATGAAGAAGCGCGTTGGGCTGGCCCGCGCGATAGCGAACGACCCGGACATCATATTCTTCGACGAGCCGACGACCGGGCTCGATCCCATAATGTCGGACGTCATCAACGAGCTTATCCTCAGGAGCGTGAAGCAGCTGGGCGCGACCGCCCTCACTATCACGCACGACATCAATTCGGCCAGGAAAATCGCCGACCGCGTCGTCATGCTCTTGGAGGGAAAGATAATATGGAGCGGCCGGCCGGAAGACCTCCGCCGCCCGAACAACGAGTATGTCGAGCGCTTCGTCCGGGGAATTTCCTCGCCGGAATAGGCGCGCTTAATGGCGGGGGATAAAATAGCATGATCTTCTATTTATCCCAAATCCCCCGCCGCTTCCTTAAATAAAATTTTCCACAGGCCGGCATGAAAACGATTCCTTGCCTTTCATTCATAATCAATATATAATCGTATCCAGCTTTGGGATAATGCCCGAAGTCAGCGTGGGAGACCACGCGGGGAATCAACTGTTCCCTCAACACCGGTGAGCGCACACCCAGAAAAGCGCAGTCCCGATTCCGGTCGGGACGCTGTGGAAATATATTGAATACCACGGTGTCATTGTGTTGTGGCATAGTTGACGTCCCGGCCATTAGCTGATGGTCATTTTTAGTATGGCGGGGGACGAAACCGATTTCAGTTTTCTTATCCCAAATCCTCCGCCATTCGTTTAGTTATGGCGGGGGGCAGCGGGAATGTACAGAGGATGCGAGGAGCAACCTTAAACACCGCCAACTCATCGGGAAACCGATGATCATCGGTCAATAAAACGATGTTTTCGCCCCGCCACTCCGATATAGCAAGACCTCTATGACCTGAGGGCGACAGCAAGGCCACATTGCGAAACCTGGATAGCGGCATCAAGTGCCGCTATGACGCCATGGGTGGAGGCGACGGCAGCCCCTCACTCTTCGTCATTCCGGAGAAGGCAGTCCCTCACTCTCCGTCATTATCGGGCTTGACCCGACAATCCAGGTCACGCAAGGAATCCTTCGCCAACCTGGATAGCGGCGTCGGGCGCCGCTATGACGGGCTTCATGGATTCCCAGGTTTGGCTGCTACGCGCCGCCCTACGGGTCGCTCACTCCGCATTCGCGGAGCTCGCCCTTTCTCGGCGATACTCGCCTCGAAAGTCGCGGGAATGACGGTTGCTAGCCGGCATGACACCCTCACCCTCTGTCACCCCCGCCTTGACGCCCCTCCAGACCACAAAAATCAACATTAGACAAAAAAATCTAACCCATTGATTTTACTGGGGTGAAAATAGACCAAAAAGTTAACTCTTTGATTTTACGGATAAATACGCCAAAATGTTTCACGTGAAACAATTTGGCTTATTTCGCTGTAAATTCAATACCTTGATTAGAACGAAATTAGAACATTTTGTGCTTGCAAAATGGGAAATGGG
>JAISNH010000117.1 GCA_031276335.1 Rickettsiales bacterium | reverse complement strand
TGCAGCGCTGATGGGATTTTCACCTCGTAGATTTTTCCGCTCTCCAGGCCGCGCAGCTTCAACCCGGCATACGACACGCGGACAAGCCGGTTGACCTCGTACCCCAGGCTTTCTAGCGTCCGCCGTATCTCGCGGTTCTTTCCTTCGTGGAGCTTGACGGTCAGCCACGAGTTTGTGGAAAGCGTCCGGTCGATTTTCACGTCTATCGGCCTGTAGCGTATCCCGTCGACTGTCATTCCGCGCGCCAGCCGTTCCATGTCGTCCTTGCTCGGTACGCCGTGCACGCGCACTTGGTATTCGCGCTCGAATTCGTTTTTGGGGCTTTCCATGAAGCGCTCGAATTCGCCGTCGTTTGTAAGCAGCAGCAGTCCCTCCGAGTTCAGGTCCAGCCGCCCGATTGAAATCAGCCGCCCGTATTCCTTCGGAAGCGCGTCGAACACCGTCTTCCGGCCGTTCTCGTCGCTGTGCGAGACGATTAGGCCGGCCGGCTTGTGGTAGATGAACAGCCTCGTCGCCTCCGGCTTGGCGAGAGGCCTTCCGTCGATTTCGACTTTATCCTTCCCGGTGACGTTCAGGGCGGGCGAGGCGATTGCCGCCCCGTTCACTTTCACGCGCCCGGCAAGTATGGCGCGCTCCGCCTCCCGCCGCGACATCGCGCCGTTCCTCGCGATCAGTTTCGCAATCCTCATGTCGTCTTTTTGCATTTTATTTTCCTTCGCATGTTGAAAATATTGAAAACCTCGGCGAAGCCGGTCTTGCGGTTTTTGGATTGAACTTTGAAGCGGCTCCGCGCATTGGTCTTCCGGGATACGCGGAACCATAAAGTTTCAAGCCTGCTTTTTCCCCGCCGCCGCGCATAGTGAGAACAGCAGCTGCGACACTATCGTTTCTGCGGGCGAAGCCGCCCTCTTGCACATGATTTCCGCGTCGAACATTTTCGAAATCGCCTTCATTATTTTTTCCGTGCCCCAGTTCTTTAGCTGCCTTTCGTACGACGCCTTCAGCTTGAAGAATATCGGAGGTCGCGCTTCGGATATGACTGCCGCCGCCGGCTTTCCGCCCTCGACCTCTCCGGCCATGAAGTAAAGCCCCTTGAAGTGGGAAAGTACCGAGCGCAGGAGCTGCACCGGATAGTTTCCTTCGGACAGCAGGCGCGGCAGCACGGATGCGAGCTTCCGGCTGTTGCCTTCCGCTACGCTCATGGACAGGTCCTGCATGGACAGCAGGGAGGTATCCATAATGCACGCCTCCGCGTCCTCTAGCGTGATTTCGGTTTTTCCGGCCAGGTACAGCGATAGCTTTTCAAGCTCCATGCGCGTCGCGGCGCGGTTTTCGCCCGAATGCTCGCGTATGAACATCAGCACCTCGTCGGGTATTTTCTTGATTCCGTTTTTGGCGAGAGTTGCGCGGATTATCGAGCTAAGGCTCTCACCCTCGTCGTTATAGCTCGGCAGGGCGCCCAGTCTGTCGCTGTTCTCGAACGTCTGCCGTAGCTTCGATGCCGGGGGCAGCTCGTCCGCCGCGATAAGAAGCAGCGCCTCCAGCTTCGCCTTCGCCGCCAGCTCCGCCACGACCTCGGCTATGTCGTTCGTCGCATCCTTTATCTTTACGACCTTCCGCGTGCCCAGGAACGATATGGTCGTCGCCTCGTCGAAAAGCTTCGCGGGCTCGGACTTGATTGCGGCGCCGTCGAATTCGAATACGGAGAAGCCGTCCGCCGCATCCGGCGCGACCGCGTCGGCCGCGCGCTCCATGTTCTCTAGCGACTGCCCGCGGTCGGGGCCGTAGAACAGTATGCCCGCCAGCTTTGAAAAGCCGTTTTTAAGGTGCGCCTCGAAATCCTGGTTTTTCAGCTTTGCCATGTCATCTCTCGGTGAAGAAGGATATGATGTGCATGTATATGTCTTCGGATATGCTTTCGACGACCAGCTTTATCGTGTTGCTTTTCAGCATTTCGGTCGAATACTGGTCCTTCAGTATGTTGTACGACATCGACGCGCTCGAGCTCTTGGAGAGCAGTATCCTGCGGTCGGAGTTCGCAGCTAGGCTGTAGGATGCGTTGATTGTCACGAGGTAGGAGGAGGCCGTTCCGTCGTTCTTTATCGTATAGTCCTGTATCGACGGCTCGTTCATCTTTATGCTTAGCGTGTATTTCGGATTCTCCGGCTTGCCGTGCGGGGTCAGCTTGCCCAACAGGCTGTTCCGTAGGTTCACACCGGTGACGCCGTCGTATCCGGAAACCGGTGCGATTGCGATTCTGGAGGTTTCCACGTCCAGGTCGTTGTACAGGTTCTTCTCGTACATCGGGCGGAATCCGCACGAGGCGAGTGCGAGTGCGAGCGTAAGGAACCTAAGCGTTCTCATTTTTCTTCTCCAGGAATTTGGCCAGCGCCTTCATCACGTTGGAGGCGGTCTTGAACGTCGGCTCGTCCTTCGTTTCTACCGTGATGTCGGCGTTCGCATAGATGGGATATCGCTCCTCGATTAGCTTCTGCAGTATCTTCTTGGTGTCCGAGTTCAGGAGCAGGGGGCGCGTATCCTTGAACCCCGTGCGTTTCACGAGTAGCGACAGGTCGGCCTTCAGC
>JAISNH010000116.1 GCA_031276335.1 Rickettsiales bacterium | reverse complement strand
TGCCTTCTTGAAGTCGTCAAATGTCACGTTCGATGCAAGCTTTTCTGCCAAAGATGCCATAAGCCCTCCAAAATTTTCTTAAATCGAAACTGGCGCGCCCATAAAACCGCGCTATTTCGATTCAGTCTGCCAGAGTAAAAAACCGCCGCACATGCCGCCGATTTTTTACGAGTTATTCTTTTTGCCCCGCAACAGCAACAGGCTTTTTCCCTGCCTTCTTCTTCGCGATGCGGGACGTCTTTTCTTTTTTCGCCAGCTTCGCCTTCTTGCCCTTGGGCGCGGCGGACTTCGCGGGCTCCACGGCCTTGCCGCCGGCCTTTTCGACAGCAGTCCTGGCCGCCTTGGAAAACACCGCGGCTTCTATCGCGACCGGAGCCTTCAGCTCGCCCTTCGCAAGAACCTTCAAGCCGTCCTTCACGGAATCGATCACCTTCAGCGCGCGCAGGATTTTCGCATCGACCCTGTCCTTCACCAGCTTCGCATCGACAAGCTCCTGGATTTTGCCAAGGTTGACTACCGCGTATTCCTTCCTGAAATCCGCATTGTTGAATCCGCGCTTCGGCAGGCGGCGGTACAGCGGCGACTGTCCGCCTTCGAACCAGCGGATCGAAACGCCGGAACGTGATTTCTGTCCCTTGTTGCCGCGGCCGGCGGTTTTTCCCTTGCCGGAGCCGATGCCGCGCCCGACGCGCATTTTCCTGTGCGCCGCGCCCTTGTTGTCCCTTATAGCGTTCAGCTGCATAATATCCTCACTTATCCTTCGATTACTTTTACAAGGTGCGATACCTTTTTTATCATACCGCGAATCTCGACGGTATCAAGCAGAACCTTTTCCCTGCCGACCTTGTTGAGCCCCAAGCCCTTCAGCGTCGCGATTTGCGACACGCCGTGGCCGAGGCCGCTCGCAACCTGTTTCACCCTCAACGTTTTTCCAGTTTTCTTTTCCGCCATTTTCAACCTCTTCCGCCGTTATTATGTCCGATTCCCAACTCTACCATGGCCTGCAATACTTCATGCTTCGGGTAAGAAGCAAGCTCCATGAGCCCGCCGAACAGCACTGATTCGGCAAGAAGTTCGGCCGCCGTAGGAGCGCCGCGGGCAATTTGCGCCGCACGCATATACGGCAACGTCCGCAAAGACAGCATGCCCGCAACCTCGCCATATGTCAAGCCGGTGTAAGCCATTATTCCGCAGCCTCCTCGGTTTCGGCATTCTCATTCCTTATCGTGCCGCCGACCTTCAGATCGCGGCGTCCGACTATCTCGCCGATTTTCAATCCGCGGCGCGAGGCCACCATCTTAGGAGAGCTCAGCTCCTCGAACGCCTTGAACGTAGCCTTCAGCATGTTGTGCGGATTGCTGGAGCCCTGCGACTTCGACACGATGTCCTGTATGCCCAGGACCTCGAATATCGCGCGCATGGGGCCGCCGGCGATTATGCCGGTGCCGGAGGGCGCGGCGCGGAGTATGACCTTGCCCGAACCGAAGCTAGCGGAGATGTCGTGGTGTATCGTGCGGCCTTCCTTCAACGGAACGCGAATCATGCTCTTCTTCGCCTGCTCGGTCGCCTTCTTCACCGCGTCGGGCACTTCCTTGGCCTTGCCGGTGCCGTATCCGATGCGTCCCTGGCCGTCGCCGACGACGACAATCGCGGCGAGAGAGAAGTTCTTACCGCCCTTCACGACCTTGGTGACGCGATTGACGTGTATCAGACGATCCTGCAGCTCGCTGTCTTTTTCTTTTGCCTTTGCTTTCACATTCGCCATTTTATGCTTTCCTTATATTAAAAATTCAATCCGCCCTTGCGCGCGCCGTCGGCCAGCGCCTTCACCCGGCCGTGGTAATAGTAGCCGCCGCGGTCGAACACGACGTCCTTGATTTTCTTTTCCAGCGCAAGCTTCGCGATTTGTTCGCCGACAGCAGCAGCGGCGGCGACATCCCAGCTTTTGCTTCCCTTGAATTCCTTGCTTTGCGTCGAAAAGGCGCACAGCGTCACGCCCTTCAGGTCGTCGATGACCTGCGCCGATATGTGCCGGACGGTGCGGTGCACCGAGAGCCGGGGCCGGCCGCGCTTGTTCACGTCCTTCAGGTTCCAGCGGTTCCTGCCCGTCCTTTTCTTCGCTATTTTAAGTTGCCTATCCATTTCCTGACTCCGATATTATTTCTTCTTGCCTTCCTTGCGGCGGACGTATTCGTCCTTGTACTTCACGCCCTTGCCCTTGTACGGCTCCGGCGGGCGGAACGCGCGGATTTCGGCCGCGGTCTTGCCAAGCAGCTCCTTGTCCGCCGAAACTAGCCTTATCTCGGTCGGGGAAACGATTTCCGCCTTCACGCCGTCCGGCAGCCTGTATTCAATGTTGTGCGAGAAGCCCAAGGTAAGGTCGAGAATCGATCCCTTTAAAAGAACCTTGTAGCCGACGCCCTTCAGCTCGAGGGATTTCTCAAACCCCTTCGCGACGCCATGCACCGCATTGTTGACGAGGGATCGAATCGTGCCCCACATGATGCGGGACTGAGTATTTTCTAAATCCGATGCGGCGACGGTGACTTCCTTTTCCCCGACGGAGACCTTGACAAGCGGAGAGAGCCTAACTTTCTGCTCGCCCAGCTTGCCCTTCGCGGTAAGAACGCCGTCCGAAACCGCCACGGTCACGCCGTCCAAGATAGCCACAGGATTTTTTCCAACTCTTGACATTTTTCAATTCCTTCTTTTATCTAGAACACATAGCACAGCACTTCGCCACCGACGTTCTTTTTCCTCGCCTCGTAATCGGCCAGCACGCCGCTAGACGTCGAAAGTATAGCGATGCCCAGCCCGTTCTTCACGTGCGGGATTTCGCCCGCCTTCGAATACACCCGGCGTCCCGGGGTGGAAACGCGCTTTATTTCCCTTATCGCGCCCCTGCCCTCGAAATACTTCAAATCTATCCTCAGCTCGCCTACGCCCTTCCTAGCCTCGGAGGACTCGTAGCCCTTTATGAAGCCTTCGTTCTTCAGGACCTCGAGCACGCCCTGGCGCAGCTGCGAATCGGGGGAGGCGACGGAGGCGAGGCCTATCTTCTGCCCGTTCCGAATCCTCGTTATCATATCTCCAATCGTATCTGTCATCATTTCGACATTCCTTTTTTCTGCGTTTTCACATATTCGACCAGACGCAAGGCAAGAAGATCCACCGCATGCCCATGAAGGGGTTTCTGGCTGTGCACATACACATTGTCGGCTTCAAGACCTATGTTGGCATCGGTGGTCAGCCCTATGACCGCGCCGTTCGGAAAACCCGGACGGGCAAGGACGTCCATCGCCCAATTCCGCCTTATCCTATCCCAATCCTTCCGCGGTATGCGTCCGGCGTCCGTGTAGGAAAAGCCCTTCAGCTCCTCGTCGTAATCCATGAACAGCTCGTCCCCTTCCTCGCAGCTGTATCCGTCGGTTATGGACCCCTGCATGGTCGCCTTGTCTTTTATATAATCCCTTGTCATACTTTTCCCCTTACCAACTTGATTTCTTCACGCCCGGCAGCTTGCCTTCGCTGGCGAGCTCGCGCAGGGCTATCCTGCCGAGGTCGAACTTGCGGTAGTATCCGCGCGGGCGGCCGGACAGCGCGCAGCGGTTGCGTATGCGCACCCGAGCCGAGTTGCGCGGCAATTTCGCCAGCTTCAGGTTCGCGGCGAAGATTTCCTCCGGCGCGGCGCTCCTGTCGCGGGCGACCTCCAAGAGCTTGCCCCGCTTTGCGCCCAAGGACTTCGACATCCTGATTCTTTTCTTGTTTCTGTTTATCAAACTCAGTCTTGACATATACGTGCGTCCTTTCTAATTATAAAACGGGAAGTTGAATGCGGAGAGCAGAGCCTTCGCGTCCTTGTCGTTCCTCGCGGTGGTGCAGATTACAATGTCCATGCCGCGGATGTCGTCTATCTTGTCGAAGTCGATTTCCGGGAATATTATCTGCTCCCTTATTCCGAACGAATAGTTTCCCTTTCCGTCGAAGCTTTTCGCGTTCAGGCCGCGGAAGTCGCGTATGCGCGGCATCGCGACGTTGACCAGGCGGTCGAGGAAATCGTACATCCTGTCCTTGCGGATTGTGACCTTGCAGCCGATCTGCATGCCTTCCTTCAGGTGGAAATTGGCAAGCGATTTCTTCGCCTTGGTCACGACGACCTTCTGTCCCGCAATCGCGGTCATGTCGGCCACCGCGGCATCCAGCTTCTTCCTGTCCAGAGCCGCATCGCCGACGCCCATGTTCAGTACTATCTTCTCCAGACGCGGAACCTCCAGGTCGTTCTTGCAGCCCAACTGCTTTTTCAGCTCCGGCTTGATTTTCGCGTTATACAGCTCTTTCAATCTGCTTGTCATTTTACATACCTTCTAGTTTATAACTTCGCCGCTTTTCCTGGCGATGCGAACTTTCTTGCCTTCCTTGGTCGTCTGGAATCCGACGCGGGTGGCCTTTCCGCTCTTCGGGTCGACGAGCGCGACGTTCGAAGCGTGGATAGGCAGATTCTTGGTTACTATGCCCGCCTTGTTTCCGGCCTGGTCGGCCTTCTGGTGGCGCTTCACCTGGTTCACGCCGGAAACGACGACCCTGTTTTCGGACGGAATCGCGCGGACGACCTTGCC
>JAISNH010000114.1 GCA_031276335.1 Rickettsiales bacterium | reverse complement strand
CCGGTAAGCGAGAAGGTGAAGGTAATCGAATTCGTAGCGCCGAAGCGGTTCGCCGGAAAAACCAAGTACGGTTTCTCTGGCAGGTTCAAGCTCGCCATGGACGCGATAATGCAGTTCTCGACGCGTCCGCTCCGCCTGTCGGCCTACATCGGGCTGCTCTCGGCGTTCTGCGCCGTGGCTCTCGCCGCATACGTTATCGTCGAGCATTTCGTCCTTTCAAATCCGACGCCGGGATACGCGACGATAATCACCGCGATCGCGTTTTTCGGCGGCATGCAGCTCATCGTGCTCGGCATAATGGGCGCCTATATAGGCAAGATACACCTGGAGGTGAAGAAACGCCCGCTCTATTTCGCGGAGGTAATCGAAGGCAAAGGCGATGAAAAGCATAATAGTGAACGCTGACGACTTCGGGATAAGCCGGGGCACGGACAAGGCCGTCCGGCGCGGCTTTGCGGGCGGAATAATCAACAGCGCTAGCATAATCGCCAACTCCCCCTATGTCGACGATATAAAAGGCCTTCGCGGCTTGAAGATAAAGACCGGGCTCCACCTGAACCTCGTCGCCGGCCGCGCGCTCGCCCCGCCCGGGGACATCCCGCTTTTGGCGGACGGAAACGGAATGTTCCGGCACGGATTCATCGGCCTCTTCGCCGCATCCCTGCTGCATCCGGCGGAGTTCGCCAGGCAGGTTGCAGTCGAGGCCGAGGCGCAGATAGCGTTTCTCCGACGCCTCGGGCTGAAGCTTTCGCACCTGGACAGCCACCGCCACGCGCACATGATTCCGGCGGTGTTCGGGGTTGCCCGGCGCATGGCGGAAAAATACAATATCCCGCGGATACGCGTGGTGAACGAAAGCCTGTGGGAAAGCCTCCGCGGCGGCTGGGACTTCTCCTTCCTGTTTAATGGCGGCATAGTCAAATACGCCGTGCTTAGATTCCTTGGGCTCCTCTGCGGCGCGAAAAGCGGCACGTACTTCTACAGCATTCTTTACACCGGACGGATTTTCAAGGAAAAGGTGCGCTCCATGCGCGTTCCGGCGAAATACGGCTCGGTCGAAATATGCATACATCCGAACATGGCCGGCGCCGACTTGGACGACGGGGAGGTGCGCGACCGGAACGTCCTTTCCGCCTCCCGCGCCGGCGAAATGGCCATGGCCATGGACAGGCATGTGCTGGACAGCCTGAAGGCGCGGCCATGAGCGCCGTGTTCGGGAAAATCGCCGCGCTGCACCGGCGCCTGCATGCCTTCTGGATGAAGATGCCGGAAAAGGCGCGCTTCGTGCTCGTCGGCGGCTGGAACAGCGTGTTTTCCTACCTGCTCTACGCGCTGTTCCTGTCGTGCATGGATGCCGAATACCCGCAGATCGCACTCCTGTGCGCGTTCCTGGCCTCCTCGGTTCCGAACTTCGCGACGCAGAAGATATACGTCTTCGGCACGCGGGGAAACTGGATCGGGGAATACCTGAAATGCCTGGTGGTGTGGAGCGTCGGATACGGCGCGAACGGCTGCATGCTGGCGCTGTTCACGCGGGTAATGCGCATCGATCCGTACGTCGCCGGGATATATTCGGAGCTCGCCGCCGCAATCGTCGCCTACGTGCTGTTCAAGCATTTCGCATTCGCGCGGGCGAAATCGAAACCTACCGCTTGAAATTCCGGTTCCGTATTGCTATAATCTCCGCATGTTTCAAAGAATACAGAGGTGCGAATTGGGCAAAAGGAATCTCGCGGACATCGTCTTCCTGCTCGTGCTGGCGGCCGCGCTGTTCGTCCCCATGCTGCGGATCGATACGCAATCCGTGAAATCGGCGCGGGAAAACCGCACGCTGGCCGCCTTCCCCCCGCTGTTCGAAAACGGCGGGATAAACGATTCGTTCGGAGCCTCGTTCGACGAATGGTTCGGCGACCGGTTCTTCGGCCGCGAATTTGTAATCCAGGGCTACGACGATTTGAAGTTCAAGGTCAACAAGAAAATTTCCGGCAATTTCGCGATTGACGGAGGCGGCTGGATTTTCACGACCAGCGACAATTCGGTCAGGAACTACCAGAACCTCGACCTGTTCTCGGAGGAGGAGCTCGCGCGCATAGCCGGATTCCTGAGCCGGATGGACGATTGGTGCCGGGCGAACGGAAAGCGCTTCTACTACGTGATCGCGCCGGACAAGAACAAGGTCTACGGCGAATTCTTCCCCGGCTACATCGCGAAGGTCAATCCGGATTCCGCCTCCCGCGCCAACCAGCTGGTACGCCACCTCCGCGAGAACACGCGCGTGGATGCCTTCTACCTTTACGACGACCTTATGGAGCATAAGAAGGACGGCCTCTTGTACTACAGGGACGACACGCACTGGAACGCGCTCGGGGCGTATTTCGGATACCTCGCGATAGTCGGACGGATAGCGCGCGACTTCCCGGACGTCGTTCCCGTCCGGGCAAGGGGCATGCGCATGGAATCCGTCCCCGAGGGGGAGGCCGGCGACCTCGTCAACGCCGCCGCCGGAATAAAAACCGCCGGCGAAGGGTACGTCCGTCCGGTTGTCGAGGAAAATTTCGACTGCAACACCGGGGATCGCAGCGGCCGCCACATCGACGTGCACTGCACGAACGAACGGGGGCGGCGCGGCATCGCCGTATTCCGCGACTCGTTCTCGAACGCGCTCGTCCCGTACCTCGGCGCGACGTTCGCCCGTGCGGATTTGTACCGCTACGACAGGGACAGGATGACCCCCGCCGTGCTGGCCGAGGTCAAATCCGGCGCCGACATCGTCGTTCTGGAGCAGGTGGAGCGGCTCCTGCCCGACCTTCTGAAAATGAAATTCTGGGCGGAGGATTGAATGCTGTTTTCGTCGATGACGTTCATATACCTGTTCCTGCCGCTTGTCCTCCTGGCGTATTTTCCCTTGCGGACGATACGCGCGAAGAACACCCTGCTGCTGGCGGCCAGCATGCTGTTCTACGCCTGGGGCGGCATAGGGTACGCCGCGGTAATGGCCTTCGTGATAGCGGCCAGCTACGCCGGCGCGATCGCGATTGAAACGACGGCGCGCCCGAAGCTGGCGCTCGCCGCGACGATAGCGGCCGATCTGGCCTGCCTGTTCTATTTCAAGTATCTCAACTTCGTCGTCGACAATGCGAACTCGCTGTTCGGAACCTCGGCGGAGCTCGCGAAAATCGCGCTTCCTATCGGCATATCGTTCTACACGTTCCAGGCCATGTCGTACGTGTTCGACGTGTACCGCGGGGGCGTGAAGGCGGAAAGAAGCCTCGCGCGGCTCGCGCTCTACATCTCGCTTTTCCCGCAGCTCGTCGCCGGCCCGATCGTGAAATACCACGACGTCGCGGACCAGATCGGGGATCGCGCCTCCTCGTTCGGCGACATCGCGTACGGCGCGAAGCGGTTCATAGCCGGCCTCGCGAAAAAGGTGCTAGTCGCCAACGCGATGGGCGAAATCGCGGACAAGGTGTTCGCGCAGCAGATAGGCCAGTTTGGGGCGTCCTCCGCATGGCTTGGCGCGCTCGCGTATTCGATGCAGCTTTTCTACGATTTCTCCGGCTACTCCGACATGGCGATAGGGCTCGGCCGCATATTCGGGTTCCGGTTTTTGGAAAACTTCGACCACCCGTACGTTTCGAAATCGATTGCCGAATTCTGGCGCCGGTGGCACATATCGCTTTCGGCATGGTTCAGGGAATACCTCTACTTCCCCTTGGGCGGCAGCCGCGCGGGGGCGTGGAAAACCTACCGCAACCTCGCGGTAGTCTTCCTTGCCACCGGCATATGGCACGGAGCAGAGTGGACGTTCGTCATATGGGGAATCTGGCATGGCCTCTTCATAATCCTGGAGCGGCTGACCGGCTGGCGCGATGCGGCGAAGTCGTGGCCGCGCCGGGTGTTGCAGCACATATACGTCCTTCTCGTCGTTATGCTCGGCTGGGTTGTTTTCCGCGCGCCCGACATCGCTTATGCCTATGGATACATCGAAACTATGTTCGGATTATCTGCGGGGCGCGAGGCCTACAGCATCCGCTACTACCTCGACAACGCGGGGATAATCGCGGCTGCGGCGGCGTTCCTCTGCTCCGCTCCGCTGTTTGCGAAAATCCTCGAGGTCGATCCCGCGCGCAGGATCCGGCACGCTCTCGCCGACGCATGGTTCCTGCTGCTGTTCGCGCTCGCCTCGGCCTCCGTCGCCTCCTCGACCTACAACCCGTTCATATATTTCAGGTTTTGAATTGAAGCTTTCGGGATTCTGACTTGGGAAAACCCGCAGCTATCTCAATTTAATTCCACGGGATTTGGCGTATTTTAGCATATCGCGGGGAAGCGACGGCACTCCCTTAGTTGCAAATCCGCGCAGAGAGAGCGATGGCACGGACAGGACATCCTCGATTGCGTGCACGTCGGCGTCCGGCGTGACGAAAAACACCTCGTAAATCCCCGGCACATTCTTTATTGCGCGGATGCCGAGCTCGTTGCCTTTATTATGCTGGGTGCCGGCCGGCAAGATTATATAACGATCTTCATCTGTAATATTTCCGTAAAACCCTAGCTCGTCGGTGATAAGATCGTCTGCGACCGTCTCCATGGGAAATTTGACAAGGTATTCGAAATAAACCTCGTTATCCCGCTCGAAACCGCCGATATCCATGCTTAGATACCCGATTATATCCACAATCCTTATATGCGGCATGAAGCGGTCCCCAAGCAGAACCGACATCTCTTTCATAATATCGGCATAGCTCTTGCCGGAAATATCGGTGGACATGCCGAGCTTGGGATTCAATTTATTCGCGATCTCCACATACCCACGCTTCCATTCATGGATGATGGAGTTGGCCTTCTCGACTACGTGCTTGTTCATAATAATATCCTCCTTGCTTGAAATCCTCCGCTCTAACGAAGGATAAAATAATGCTAACGCCGCACGCCGCTTCTCGCCTCGGAAAAGAAGTTTCGCACAAAAGCACTTTCATGAATAGGCCTGCCGCGCTTGCGGGCGGCCATGCCGTCGAAGAACGCGCACAGCTCCCCTTTGCCGGCGCCGGGCGCATATTCAATCTTGTCGAGATCATACGCCGCGGAAAGGCGGAAGTATGTTGTTTGGGTATGTGGAAATTCAACGAACAAAACCTTGTCGGAAACTTTCGCGAAATGTATGAACGAGCTATGCGGAAGGCCGAAAACCGATTCTTTCGCAATCGCTTGGGAAAGCTGGCTGAAATCCCGCGCCGTAGTGCGCAAACGCACATGAGCGCCGAAATCCGCCATCCGTTCAAGGCGGCTGGCGAGCGCTTTTCTGCGTTCCAATCCGATCTGTTGATCTAAACCTTCGTTTTCCCAAAGCGACCCCATGCTGAGCGTAATATCCTGGCCGCGCACGTCCTGTTCTTCCAGCCGGTCAAAGAACTGCGCTATCTCGGGCAAAATTCCATGCTCGACCAGATCGTCCGTCATCATTTCCGCGATTTCTTCCTTAGAGGCGTCGCTTCCTTTTGCCAGGAATGCGAAAAATTTATGAAATGCTAGATACTGCGCGGGACCCGGAGCGCACAGGAGTCGGGCAACGTCAATGGCGCTCATGGCTTCGTATGAAGGTTTCTGCTTAAATCCGGCCAAATTTTCCTTGAACGCGCCATAGAGTTCGTATTTTGCTTCCGCATCATCCATATTTTGCTGTGAAACATTTTTCATGGTATATTTCCCTATATATTCTTTGTCCGGCCTCGGTTGGCAATTCTAGAATTATTCCCGCCAATATAACCCGTAAAAATCCATTTGGATTTAGGCT
>JAISNH010000105.1 GCA_031276335.1 Rickettsiales bacterium | reverse complement strand
AGACGGGATAAACGGCCGCTGCGGCCGCGAAGCCCTGCTTGCGAAATACGAGGCCATAGCGCTCGACCCGATCGCCAGCGAAGACGAAAGGCTGCTACTGAAGGAAAACGTGAACACGGCCTGGGGGGCAAAGACGCTCAGCTCCGACATCGCGACCAAATTCGCCAACGTGGGCAGCGGCAGCTGGAACTTCTCCGGGATGGCCGGCAAATTCCTCGACACGAAATGGGACTTCAAAAGCTCCACCTACCCGCGCGAAATCGTAATGCTGGTCAACGCGTTCGTGACCGAGGGGGAAACCGCCTGCGGCAAAAGCTTCCGCGCGGACATGCAGGAAACCGGCTTCAACCTCGACTCCTCGCTCTCCTCGCTTGAAAGGGAGATACAGAAGAACGGCATCCTGAAGGGGCTGTTCGACTACGGCGTCAACCAGATCGCCGCGGTAAAGGGCGAGGCCTGGGCGCAGGAGATGAAGGAGGGCGGTCTGGGCGGCATAGGCAAGAAGGAATGCGCGTACAAGTCCGACATCGTCGTCATGCTTTCCGACGGGAAGGCCGTCCCGGCCAAGATACGGGAGATGATTTCCGCGCTGGAAATCATGAGGGACGGCGCCACCAACAACAAAAGCGCGAAAAACTGCTACAATATAATCTACGGCGACCTGCAAATCATATTCGAAAATTATACGGTCACGAAGGACGGCAAAGAAAAGAAGATCAGCGATGTCGCCCCGATCGATGGCTTTTCGGGAAGCGACTCCTCGATCGACGACGCGATAGGCAGGCTCGATCAGATCAAGGATGCGTCATTCGAGCCAAAGGATGCGCCCGCCAAACCCGAAGAAATATCATATAATATAACGCCGGTAGATATGGAGGGTAAAGAGTGGTCTGAAATTATCAGAATCACGAAGGAAAAGATAGAAAAAACGAATAAAGAGTTCATCTCTGCCATAAATGGAAAAACCCTCAATCCTTCTATTGATACAACCGACTGGCCTACGTCTGGCAGCCCAGAAACCGCCCCGCCGGGCTAAACCCTCTTGCAAATTCATAAAATACCTTTTATAATACCGGATTATGACTGAAGATTCGAAGAACATAAAATACTGTTCCTTCTGCGGCAAAAGCCAGCACGAGGCGAAAAAGCTCATCGCGGGGCCCAACGTCTTCATATGCGACGCCTGCATCAGCCTGTGCGCCGGCATAATAAAGGAGGAGCACAAGAAGGCGCTTGAGGGCGGCGCGCGCGAAATCCCGGCGCCGCAGGACATGGCCGAACACCTGGACGAATACGTGATCGGGCAGTCGCGCGCGAAAAAGACGCTGGCCGTCGCCGTGCACAACCATTACAAGCGGCTGTACAATTCCGCGATGAAGAACGAGGTGGAGATTCAGAAAAGCAACATCCTGCTCATCGGCCCGACCGGTTCGGGAAAGACCCTGCTCGCCTCGACGCTTGCGAAAATCCTCGACGTTCCGTTCACGATCGCCGACGCGACGACGCTGACCGAGGCCGGATATGTGGGCGAGGACGTGGAAAACATCCTCGTGCGGCTGCTGCAGGCCACGAATTACGATGTTGAGAAGGCGCAGAAGGGCATAGTCTACATCGACGAGATCGACAAGATCAGCCGCAAGTCTGACAACCCCTCGCTTACCCGCGACGTTTCCGGCGAAGGCGTGCAGCAGGCGCTGCTGAAGCTGATCGAGGGCGCGACCGTCGCCGTCCCCCCGCAGGGCGGGCGCAAGCACCCGCAGCAGGAATTCATACAGTTCGACACGACGAACGTGCTGTTCATCTGCGGCGGCGCGTTCGACGGCATAGACAAGATTATCGAGCGGCGCACCAACGAAACCTCCATGGGATTCGGAGCCAGGATAAAGTCGAGGAAGGACCGCGACCTGTCCGAGCTGTTCTCGCTGGTCGAGCCGGAGGACATAATCAAGTTCGGCATAATACCGGAAATGGTCGGCCGCCTGCCTGTCATAGTCGCGCTGGACGAGCTGGACAAGGACGCGCTGATCCGGATACTGACCGAGCCGAAGAACGCCCTGACGAAGCAGTACGCCGCGCTTTTCGCGATGGAGGGCGCCGGGCTGGAATTCACGCGCGACTCGCTGGACGCGATTGCAGAAAAGGCGATAAAAAGGAAAACCGGAGCCCGCGGCCTCAGGTCGATTATCGAGGCGCTGCTTCTGGACACCATGTACGCCCTGCCCTCGAACAAAAGCATCGAGAGGGTGGTGGTGAACCGGGAAATCGTGGAAAACAACCTGCCCCCGCTGATAGTTTCGGAGGAAAAGAAGAAAGCCGGCAAAGCCGTATGATTTCGCGTCCGCGTTTTGCGGGCGTTTTTTTTTGTGAAGAAAGGACGATGTAAAAAATGAACCGAATTATAAAACTCATAAATTTCCAAAAAGAATCGGGGGTCGCCTGTCCGCTTTTTGCGGATGCGCGTACTTTTGGAGTACGTAACTGAGCGAAAACGGGACGAACCGACGATAATTTTTGGAAAGAACGGGTTTTACCTGCAAGGAAGATATAAATGGAAAATAGGAATATAGTAACAATAGACGGCCCTGCCGGAGCGGGCAAGGGAACCCTGACGGAGCGCCTTTGCGCGCATTACGGATTTGCCGGGCTCGACACGGGCAGCCTGTACCGCGCGATAACGCTCCGCCTGATTGAAATCGGATTCGACATGGACGCCGTCGATCCGGAGGCCGCGACGCGCGAAACGCAGAAGATTTCAGACTCCCACGAAATCCTCCGCTATGCGAAGGATCCCGGGATCCGGTCGATGCTTACGAACAAGTACGTATCCGGCGTTTCAAAGATACCCTCCCTCCGGCAGGTGATAAAGCAATACCAGGTCGACTTTGGCCGGAACCCGCCGCCGCTTGCGGACGGACGCATGGCCGGGGGCGCGGTGGTCGAGGGGCGCGACATCGGCACCGTTATTTTCCCGGACGCCCCGGTGAAGCTGTTCGTCACCGCCTCCGCCGAAACGCGCGCCGCCCGCCGGACGAAGCAGTTCTTGGAGCAGGGCGAAACCGCCAGCTATCCCGAAGTCCTGAAGGCGATACTTGAGCGCGATCATCAGGACATGACGCGGCGGGAAAGCCCGCTTGTCCCCGCCGCCGATTCGGTCGTTATCGACACCGGCGAAAACGACAAGGACGCGACCTTCGCGCTTGCCAGGAAGCTGATTGACGGGCGTCTGTTCGCCTGACGCGCCGGCATTGAAATACTTTATTGACTTTTTGTCGATTTCGATATATCATGCGGAATCATGAAGCGGGTAAGAAGCAAGGATTTTTCCGAAATAATAAACATGCTGTACCACGAGATTTATTCTCTGCGGGCAAAAGCGCGGCTGGAATGCGGGAAATGCAGCCAAACCGCCGATAGCAAGTGCATCGATATGAACTTCGACATGCAGAAAAAGGCATCCTCCATAGTCGTCTGCCCCCAGAAGAATTATATCAAGATGCTCGATCTGATATTGACATACAGTTACAAAGAATCCGGTATGGAAATGGACGCCTATTTCTAAAACCGGAAGGAAAGGGACGGGTTGCTTGAAAAAATAGCGGCGATCCAG